>DASZXE010000272.1:0-6890 GCA_035546475.1 Kofleriaceae bacterium | reverse complement strand
CCAGGCCCGGGCTCGACGTGCCGCCGCGCGGCTTGATCGGCCCGGACCCCGGCAGGCGCGTGCTCTCGAGCGGCGCGCCGTGGCCGCGCGGCGCCTCCATCGACGGGCTCGCCCCCGAGCCGCGCCCGATCGCCGGCGTCGCCCGCGCCTCGCGTCCACCGCCGCCACCGCCGCCGCCGCCGCGCGCCAGCTCCACCGGCCGCCCCAGCGGATCGTTCTGCGGATCGGTCAGGTCGGCCAGGTCGAGGTCGACCGACTCCTCGGCCGTCACCGGCCCGGTGTGATCGACCCGCGGCACCGCCGCCTCCGCCAGCTCCGGTCCGAGGTCGAGGTAGAGCGGCTCCGCCGGCGCCTCGATCGCGATGATCGGCAGCCCATCGGTGCTCGCCGCCCGCCGCCGGCGCACGCCGTCCGGGATCTCGATCGGCCCGGTCTCGACGTGGCTCGCCCGCGGGTCGATCGCCGGCGGCGCCACCGGCATCGTGGGCGGCGGCGCCGGCGCCGGCATCGCCGCCTGCGGCTCCTGCAGCTCCATCCGCCGCGCCCGCGCCTGCGACGACGACTGGTCGACGATCGACGACGGCGTCACCGGCTCCGGCGTCAGCGCGTCGACGCCGGTCAGCGAGCCGTTCTCCGCCGCCGCCACCGCGGCCGCCGCCTTCGCGATGCTCTCCCGCCGCCGGCGCCACGCCGTGTCATGGAACTGCTCGACCAGCTCCGCGATGTTGCGCGGCCCGACCCGGTGCCGCTCCTGGAACAGCCACTCCGCCAGGGTGTCGCGCAGCTCGGCCGCGCTCGACCACCGCTCGTCCGGCTCCTTGCGCAGCGTCCGCCGCAGGATCAGGTCGAGCGCCGGCGGGATGTGGCCGCCGAACTGATCGAGCCGCGTGAGGCGCGCGTCCCGCACCATCAGCAGCACGTCGATCTCGGCGGTCGCCGCGAACAGCCGGCGCCCGCACAGCATCTCGGCGAGCACGACCCCGACGGAGAACAGGTCGGAGCGCGCGTCGATCGGCTGCTCGGTCACCTGCTCCGGCGACATGTAGCCGTACTTGCCCTTGAGCGTCCCCGACTTGGTGCGGTGGTGGCGCCCCGCCGCCGACGCGCGCGCGATGCCGAAGTCGACCAGCTTCACGTCGCCGCGCCGCGACAGCAGGATGTTCGACGGCGAGATGTCGCGGTGGACGATGCCGAGCGACTCGCCGCGCTCGTCCGTGAGGTTGTGGGCGAAGTCGAGCGCGTCGAGCACCTCGTGGCAGATCCAGACCGCCTGCTCGACCGGGATCCGCTTGCGCTGCCACGCGTGCTCCCGCAGCAGGGCGAGCACGTCGATCCCGTCGACGAACTCCATGGCGATGAACAGGTCGTCGCCGTTGCGGCCCAGCTCGTGCGTCTGCGCGATCTTGGGGTGGACGAGCGCCGCGGTCAGCTTGGCCTCGTCGATGAACATCGCCGTGTAGACCGGCTCGCGCGCGAGGTGCGGCAACAGCCGCTTGATCACGACCTTCTTCTGGAAGCCGTGCTCGCCGGGCGCGGTCGCCAGGAACAGCTCCGCCATGCCGCCCATTGCCAGGCGCTCGACGAGCGTGTAGCGCCCGAAGGGGATGGGGAAAGCGTCGGCCACCGGGTGAGAGCCGTATTGTAACGCCTGACGGGGAAGGTCAGGAGCCGCGACTGATCACATTGATGCCCACGCGTCTTGCCGCGTGGCTGAACGCCGCATCGAAGCGGTCGAACGCAGAGAGGGAGACGCCATGCGACCGCGCCATACCCCGCCACCGATCGGCGACGGAGTCGTTCCCGCCGACGAGCGCGAGCTCCACCGAGGCCATCCGTCGATGGCCGAGGAGGCGGGCGCCCGCCTCGGTGACCGGCGGCGCCGCGGCGTCGTGGAGGCCGGAGACGTCCACGATCAGGGTGGGAGCGGCGACGCGCACGACCAGCAACATCGCCCGCGCGAAGATGCCGTCGAGGGCCGACTCCGGCGGATCGCCGACGAGGAACACCGCCGGAATCTCCGGCGTGAGCAGCACGACCGGCGTGCCCTGCTCGAGCTGATCGGCCGCGCGCTCGACGGCCGCCCGCCGCCCCGCCGCCGCGAACGCATCGAGCGCGATGAACGCGAGCCACTCGAACAGCTCGCCGATTGGCCCGACCAGCTCGATGTCGGCCTGCTCGATGACCGCGTCGCGCAGCGCCATCACCAGCGCGGCGACCTCGAAGCCCGACGCGCCGCCGCTCGCCATCGCGGCGCCGGCGAACGCGGTCGCCTTCTCGAGATCGCGCAGCGCGCCAACGCCGGGCCGGAGATCGGCCGGCCCGCCCGCGACCGCCACCGCGAGCGACTCGATGAGGCCGTCGATCAGCGCGGCGTGGCCGGCGGCGGAGCCGGCGCCGGGACCGCGCAGGTGCGAGCGCCCGTACCGATGGCTCCAGCTCGCGGCCACGCTGTCCCTGCCCGCAGTGAGGGCGACGCCCAGGCGAGACGACATCGTCTGCGAGGCTACCGCCGCCGCGCGTCGACTGCACGGATCTTCTGCGTCCGCGGAGAGAAGCCGCACCTGCAACGCGGCTGTCGCTCGCACCTCGCGCACATCGTCGGATGTCACGCACCACCCTCGAAGGATCATGCCTCCGCGCCAGCGCCGACCTGCTACCATCCGCAGATGGCCAGCCGCCGCGGGCAAGGGGACGCGTGAGCATCAAGACCGCCTCGAGCCGCGCACCGCTGCGGGCGCCCCGCCGGACCATCTCCGTCGCCATCTCGGATGTCGGACGCAAGCGGGCGGGCAACGAGGACGCCTTCCACCGCGACGATCGCACCGGCTTCTACGTCGTCGCCGATGGCGTCGGCGGCCACAACAAGGGGGAGATCGCCAGCCGCGAGTGCGTCGAGCAGCTCCAGATGTGGATGCTCGGCGCCGGCCGCGACCTCGACAAGCTGATCGCCCGCTGCGAGAACGGCGACAGCGAGGCCAACTGGGAGATCCGCCGCCTGCTCGAGAGCGGCGTGCAGTCGGCCTGCTACATGGTCTACGGCATGGCCGAGCTGTCGCCCGAC
This sequence comes from Kofleriaceae bacterium, assembly GCA_035546475.1. Taxonomy (GTDB): domain Bacteria; phylum Myxococcota_A; class Polyangia; order Haliangiales; family Haliangiaceae; genus UBA2376. The sequence goes on along the minus strand of DASZXE010000272.1, from coordinate 3,829 downwards.
AAGCGTGGCATGTCGACCACCTGCTCGGCGCTCCTCATCCGCGGCGGCTATGCGTTCGCGGCCCACGTCGGTGACAGCCGCGTCTACCGCCTGCGCCGGCGCAGCGTCCTCCAGATCACCGAGGACCACACGCTCATCAACTACAAGCTCAAGCACGGCATGATCTCCGCGGCGGAGGCCGAGAAGTCGACCGCGAAGAACGTCATCACCCGGGCGGTGGGACACCGGGACTACGTCCAGGTGGATACCGCCGACATCGATGTCGCACCCGGCGACCGCTTCGTCATGTGCACCGACGGCCTGCACGGCTACCTGCGCACCGAGGAGGAGCTGGTCGAGCTGTGCGCCGACGATCCGCTCGAGGCCGGCGCCGCGGCGGCGATCGACCTGGCCAACCAGCGCGGCGGCCGCGACAACATCACCGTGATCGTCGTCGAGGTGCAGGGGCCTTGACGCGGGACGGCGTGGCGGCGGGAGCGATCGCGGCAGGCGCGGTGGCAGCCGCGACCGACGGAATGGATCGGCCTGATCGCCGGTTGATCCCGCGACCCATCGGCCAGGGCAACGATTGTTGAAACCTGGAGCCGCGTCGCGCGTCCCAATGCCTGTCCCCACCGTGACCCCCACGCCGCCTCCGCCCCGTTCCCGCTGGCCATGGGTCCTCGCCGGCGCCGTCGCGCTCCTCGCGCTGTGGCGCCTGGAGTCCGGCGGCTCGCCGAAGAAGTCGGTCGACGACCACCCGGGCCTCGCGGGCAAGGGCTGGCGCGGCGGCGGCGCCAGCGGCGGTGGCGGCGGCGGGTCGGGGTTCCTGCCGGGCCTGCGCCTCCGCAGCGGCAAGCACCCGGACGGTCCGCCGCGCATCCCCGGCCTCATCCGGGTCGAGGGCAAGGTCGTCGACGCCGATACCGGCGCGCCGGTCGGCGACGTCGAGGTCGTGTTCGCCGACGGCCAGAGCGAGGCGAGCGCCACCAGCGACCTCGGCGGCCACTACTCGATCGACGTCCCGGCCGGGCGCTACCGGCCGTTCGTCCGCGCCGACGGCATGATGTCGGTCGGCCGCCCCGAGCGCGAGCGCCTGCCGGCCCGGCCGCGCGCCGATCAGGTCGCGGCCTCCACGCTGACGCTGGCTCCCGAGCTGGCGGTCTTCCACGATCTCGCCGGCGCCGACCTCGAGGTCGTGCGGTCGGCGATCATCCGCGGCCGCGTCTTCGACAAGGCGGGCCATCCGATCGCCGGCGCCGTGGTCCGCGCGCGGCCGATGGACGACGAGGCCGGCCAGCCGGTGCTCGGCACCGACGTCGCCGAGACCGACCTCGACGGCACGTTCCAGCTCGAGGTCGAGGCCAAGCCGCACCAGCTCGAGGCGTTCCACGACGACTACGGCGCCACCGAGGAGAAGCCGATCGTCGACCTCGACCCCGGCACGACCCGCGACGTCGACCTGACGATGATCGCCGGCTGCATCATCGCCGGCCGCATCGTCGGCGACGGCTTCCCGGGCGGCGACGGCGCGATCGAGCGGGCGTGGACCGCCGACGACCCGAGCGCGTTCGCGCCGGCCGGCAGCTTCACGCCCGACGGCCTGTTCCGGTGGACGACCGACGAGGAGTCGTCGGTGACGCTGCGCGCGTGGCCGTGGAAGTCGCCGCCGTCGAAGCCGCAGACGTTCGACTGCCACGACGGCGCCCGCTACGACGATGTCGTCTTCGAGATCCCGCACGTGCCGGCCGACCTCGCGGGCACGGTCGTCACCGCCGGCGGCGCCCCCGCGGCCGGCGCCTACATCGACGTCACCGGCGTCTCGCCCGGCACGATGAACCAGCAGGAGCGGGCCGACGGCAACGGCGAGTGGGAGGTCTTCTCGCTGCCGCCCGGCGACTACGCGGTCACCGTCCGCGTGCCGGGGCAGGGGGTCGCGACCGCGCGGCTGACCGCGCCGAGCCGCGGCGCGGTGCTGACGCTGTCGGGCACCGGCTCGATGGTCGGCAGCGCCAAGGGCCTCACCGACGGCACCTTCGCCGTCGAGGTCGACTGCTCGACCGACAGCCCGAGCTACGGCGAGACCGGCGAGCGGTTCATGGCGTCGGTCCACGGCGGCACCTACCGCATCGACGGGCTGCCGGCGTGCAACGCGTCGATGGTCGCGCGCAACGGCGCCCAGCGGACGCGCCGCTTCGACGTCGAGATCCCGGCCGGCGGCGTGGTGACGATGGACCTCGACCTCGCGGCGCCGGTGACCAAGGAAGTGACCGGCGTCGTCCGCGACCCGCAGGGCCAGCCGGTCGACGGCGCGGTGGTCGTGGTCATGGACGACCCGTCGCAGACCCGCAGCGAGAGCGGCGCCGACGGCCGCTTCACAATCGAGGCGAAGTCGGGCGCGACGCTCGTCGTCGCCGGCCCGGGCGGCGCCGCCGAGCTCGAGGTCCCCGACGACGACGCGAAGGCGTGGAACGTCGACGTCAACCTCGTCCCCGAGCTCGACGAGGAGTAGCGCGCGGCGGTCGCCTGGCCGCGCACCTGGCTCGACGGCGCGTTCCTTCGACTCCGCGCTCGCGGACGCCCGCGCGACGCTTCCCGCCTCGGTCATCGTGGCTCGACTGCGGCGGGAGACGCCCCCGTCCAGGCCCCAGGCGACGCCCGTCCGCGATCCGGCCGGACCGGGAAGGGCCGTCCTCCGGGCACCGGGCGAGGCCCAGCCGACGGTTCGAGATCCGGCCCGGGCCGCCAAGGAAGGAGTCCTCCGGGCAGAGTACCCACGTGGGTACTCGTGGCGGCCGAGGCCCCAGCCCACGCGTGTCCGAGATCCGGCCGGGCGGCGAAGGAAGGGGAGTCCTCTGGGCAAAGTTACCCACGTGGGTAATCGCGGCGGGAGAGGCCCCAAGCCCGATGCGTGTCTGAGATCCGGCCGGGCGGCGAAGGAAGGGAGTCCTCCGGGCAAAGTTACCCACGTGGGTAATTGTGGCGGGAGAAGGCCCCAGCTCGATGCGTGTCGGAGAGATCCGGCCGGGCGGCGAAGGAAGGGAATCCGCGGGCAGAATGCGAGGAACAGAGCAGTCGCTCGCCGTCGCATCGGCGCGGGGGTCAGCGGCGGGCGCGGACGGCGGACGACAGCAGCGCGCGGACGTGGGCGACCAGCTCGGGGCTCGCGTGCGCGTCCGCCTCGAGCTCGCGCCAGTCGGCGGGGCGCAGCGTCGTCGCGACGCGGACGGCGACGTGCACCGGCGTGTGCGGGTTGAAGGCCAGCGCGCGCCGCACCATCGCGCGCACCGACCAGCGCGGGTGATCGGCGATGACGCCGAGCGCGGCGGGCACCGCAGGCCGCAACGATGCCATCGCCACCACGTCGCGCTCGGTCAGGTGCGGGTTACCGAGCAGTATCGCGACGACGTCCGGGTGCGGATCTCGCACCATCTGGAGGATCACGTCGCGCCGCTGCGTGCGCGCCAGCGACTTGCGCTCGCCGAGCGTCAGCGGCCGCGTCTGCTTGCGCAGCGGCCGCTCGGGCGCGAGCTGGCGGGCGACCTGCGCCGGCTCCGCCGTCGGCGGCGACGCGTCGAGCAGCACCCGCGCCAGGTGCGTTGCCTCGCGTGCGCGGGCGAGCGCGTACAGCCGCGCGCGCGTCTCGTAGTCGAGGTCGGCGCACGCCTGCACCAGCGCCGCGAGCGCGCCGCACAGGTCCGGATCGTCATCGGCGGCCGCCGCCGCGACGAGGTCGTTCGCCGCCGCCACGACGACCGCGGGGTCCGACGTGCGCAGGATCGTCGCCATCGCCCTCCGCCGGATCGTCGGCTCGACGATGACGCGCACCCGCTGCACCAGCCACGCCGCC
>DASZXE010000271.1:0-9933 GCA_035546475.1 Kofleriaceae bacterium | reverse complement strand
CGCGTCGGCGGGCGCCGCCGCGCCGTCGGCCGGCGCGCCCTGCTCCGCCATGCAGTCGGCGATGAACGACAGCCGGGCGAGATCGATCGCGTCGAGCCGGCGGCGCACCCCGGCGAGCAGGAAGCCGACCGCGCCGGTCGTGAGGCCGACGACGGTGACGGTGAACGCGACGGTCAGGTGCGAGGCCATGAGCGCGAGGTCACCCTGCGAGAGCGCGACGAGGCCGGGGCCGAGCGGGATCAGGGTGCCGACCAGACCGACCATCGGCCCGAGGCGGACGCACATGGTCAGTCGGCTGATGCGGCGCTCGCTGCCGATCGCGGCCTCCTCCTGCGCGAGCGCGCGGACCGACGCGCGCCAGGCCCGCTCGCCGAGCGCGGCGAACGCGAACGGGATGCCGACCGGCAGCGGATCGAGCGCGAGGTACGAGGCGAGCGCGCCGGCGCGCCGGCCGGGGTCCTTGCCGCGCAGTCCGTCGAGGATCGGCCGCAGCACGGCCTCGGCGCGGCGGCGCTGGATCACGGCGGCGGCGATGAGCCCGCACTCGGCGACGACCAGCACGAGCAAGCCGAGCGCCGCCAGGAGGTCCGGCACCAGCAGCGCATTCGAGATGGAGAGCAGGAGGTCTGACAGGCTGTTCACGCGCAGTTCCTTTGTTCGGGGGTCTCGTGCGGGGTGCGCGCTCCGGGTTCCCGGGGCGCAGCCAGCCGCGAGCTGGCCGCGCGGCCCTGCACGTTCCTAGACATCCTCGGGGTCGCGCCGGCGCGGGCGCGGCCGGAGGAAGACGAGCCCGGCGAGCAGGTTACCGAGCGCGATCGAGGCGCCGGCGCCCGACACGATCCACAGGACGGTGCGCGGCGGCTCGCGCGCCTCGACGACCTGCTGCATCTTCACGCCCTCGACCTCCGGCGCCGCCTTCGGGCGCGACGGGGGCGGCGGCGTGCGGGCCTGCGCCTGCGCGAGCGACTGCGCGGCGGCGGCGGCGGCCTTGTTCGCCTCGGCCATCCGCGCCTGGTAGGCGGCGACCACGGCGCGATCGATCTTCGACGTCGCGTCGTCGCTCGCCTTGCGCACGTACTCGGCGAGCGACTCGTTGCCGCCGCCCATGAGCCCGGTCGGCGGGCCGCGCCTGGCGACCTGCTGCATGTAGTCGGCGACCAGCCGCTCCTTGGCGTCGGCGCTCGGCTGGTAGTAGCCGCGGCGCGCGCTCTCGAGCAGCGTGGCGGTCATGTCGAGCAGCGCGTCCGGGTTGTCCTTCTCCAGCCACGCCCGGTTGTCGGCGTCCTGCAGGTACATCTGGTCGACCTTGGCGAAGAGCTGCGGGTCGACCGAGCCGGGCACGGTCGTCGCCCAGCCGAACAGGTTCTCGGTGTAGGCCGACACGTGGCCGCCGCCGGCGTAGCCGTTCGACTTCATGTCCTTGATCCACTGCTGGTTGAGCAGGCGCACCGCCGACTCGGTCGACACCACCTCCGCGAGGTCGCGGGCGCGCGGGTTGTCCGGATCCCGGACATCGGCGACGATCGCGTCGGGCTGCTTGCCGCTCGCCTGCTCGACGGCGAGGGTGAGCCCGCCCAGGTACTCGTAGACGTGGTGGTTGGTGAGCGGGCTCATCATGTTCGAGGCCCACACGTGCGACACCGCGTCGACGTCGGACATCGCGGCGCCGAACGCCTCGTCGGTCGGCTCGCCCCACGCCTGCTCGCCGTACGCGAAGTGCATGTTCTCGCGGTAGACCTGCGCGATCTCGGCGCGGTCGTTCCACGCGCCGGAGCGCGGCACCAGGTGGAGGATCTGCGTGCCGTACTGGCCGGGCGGCGAACCGAAGATGCGCAGGCGGGCGACCCGCGCGGCCTCGTCGGCGCTCATCCCCTTGGCGGTCAGGGCGGCGGCCTCGTTGCGGGTGTCGGCGGCGAGCACGTTGTCCGGCTCGTCGGCGGCGTCCTGAGCGAGGCGGATCGCCTTGTCGAGCAGCTTGATGCGCGTCGCGAAGTTGTCGCGGTAGGCGCCGGAGATCGCGAGCACGACGTCGACGCGCGGGCGGCCGAGCTTCGCGCGCGGGATGAGCGCCACGTCGGTGACGCGGCCGCGGTCGTCGCGCACCGGCTCGGCGCCGACCAGCGCCAGCACCTCGGCCTCGGTGACGCCGGTGTCGCGCATCGTCTCGAAGCCGTTCAGGTTGATCGCGATCTTGTGCGGCATCGCGCCGTGCTTCTTCTGGTGCTCGGCGATGATCTGGTCGGAGATCATGCGGGCGACGTCCATCGCCGGCTCGGTCGGGATCGACTCGGGATCGAGCGCGTACATGTCGCGGCCGGTCGGGATCGCGGCCGGGTTGCGGACCGGGTCGTTGCCGGGGCCGGGCGGCACGTACTTGCCGTCGAGCGCGTGCAGGAGGTGGCCGAGCTCGTCGGGCGTCTTCTGCAGATCGCCCTCGATCTTGCGGGCGCGCAGCAGATCGGCGACGACCTGGCCGCTCACCGCCGGCTTCGCCTTCATCGAGCAGGCGGCGGTCGCGGTGTCGTCGGCGGCGGCCAGCGCGCAGCCGACGAGCGCGGTGAGCGCGGGCCGGCCGCCGGCGCGCGCCTGCGCCTCGCGCCCGAGGATCGCCGCGATGTAGTCGGGCCGGCGATCGTCCGGCGGCACCTGGCCGAGCACGTGCAGCGTGCGCGGCGCCTGCTCCTCCTCGAGCTCCTCGAGGCGGGAGTTCAGCTCGGCGAGGCCGTCGTCGGTGATCGGCGAGCCGTCCTTGGGCAGGAGGTCGCCCCCGTACGCCTCCGCCTTCATCGTCTCGGCGATCCGCTTGCGGAAGGCCTCCTTGACCGGGCCGGGCTCGAGGCCGTGCGCCTTCTCGGCGTCCTCGTGCAGGCGGTGGAGCGCCTCGTTGACGACCGTCCGCTCGATCGGCGGCACCAGGTGATCGACCAGCACCGCGTAGGCGCGGCGGCGCGCGAGGGTGGCCTCGGCGACGTTGTCGAGGATCCACGGGTTGATGTTCGGCATCGAGCCGAGCAGGGTGTCGGCGAAGTCGTCGGGGCCGAGGCCGGCGGCCCGCTTGGGCAGCAGCTCGAGCGTGCCGTGGGTGCCGAAGTGGACGAGCGCGTGCGGCTTGTAGACCTCCTGCAGCCACAGGTAGAACGCCAGGTACTGGTGCGACGGCGGGATGTTGGGGTCGTGGATGACCTTGGTGTCCTGGCGGCCGCCCTTCTCCGGCTGCGGGAACAGCGAGACGCCGTCGCCGAGGTTGACCCGGGGAATGACGATCTCCGGCTCGCCGTGGATCGACGTGACCATCAGCTTGCCGGGCGGAGGGCCGTAGTCGTGAATGACCATCTCGCGCTCGCGGTCGGTCATGTGCTCGTCGAACCACTTGGCGTAGACGCTGGCCTTGATCAGCACCGCCTCGCCGCTGGCGGCCATCTTGTCGATGTCCTCCTGCGCCCACGGCCCGAAGTTGCGGCCGGTGGCCGCCATCCGCGCGATCAGCGACGGCGCGTCGGCCGGCGGCGTCACCTTGTAGCCGTCGGCGGCGAGCGCGCGGGTGAAGCGGACCAGGCTCTCGGGCCCGTCGAGGAACATGCCGCTGGCGCTGCCCTTGGCAAGGCCGTCGCCGCCCAGCTCGACGTTGTAGTAGATGATCGCCAGTCGCTTGTCGGGATTGGCGGTGCGCGACAGCTTGACCCACGACGCGGCGCGGTCGGCGAAGTGCTCGACCCGCTCGTCGATCGGGTACTGCGTGCGGTACTCGCCGGCGTTGGCCTGCGCCGAGATGATGAGCGGCTCGATCGTGCCCTCGAGCTCCTGGGCGACGATCTGGTTGGCGATGTCGCCCGGCTGCAGGCCCTCCGGCCGGTGCTGCCACTCGTCGACCGACGTGTTGAGCGCGCCGATCGGCTTCAGGTAGGCGACGTCGAGCAGCTCCGGGATCGGCGTCGAGCCGTCGGCCGGCTTGCCGAGGCCGGTGTGGCGCTGGGTCATGACCAGCGTCGGGTGGAGGTCGACGAGCGTCTTGCGCAGCTTCTCCTCGGTGTCCGAGAAGAGCACGTAGACCAGCAGGCCGCGCTTCTCGAGCGCGCGGACGACCGCGGCGGTGTCGGCGGTCTCGTCGAGGTTGATGAAGCTCGAGTGGATGATGTAGGCGACCTTCGGGGCGTCGGCCGGCAGCTTGCGGCGCGGCAGGTACCAGGCGTCGTACAGCGCGACGGTGTCGAACGTGTCGGACGCATCCGGGTGCCAGACGCCGTCGGTCGGCGTCGGCGCCGGCGGGATGATCGGCGCCAGGTGGCCGAGCATCGCGACGTTGATGTACTGGAGCATGTTGCGCACGTTGCGCGTGCCCGAGTAGCGCCAGTAGCGGGTCACCATCGGGTCGGTCTCGAGGACGCCCGACTTGATCATCGCCGCCTGCCAGTCGCGCGAGTCGAGCGAGAAGACCCGCGAGCCGGCCGCCTTGGCGGTGCGCACGATCTGCTCGTAGAGCGCCGTCTGCTCGACGGGCGCGTTGAGGACGAACAGGAGCTTCGGCGCGCCGATGCGGGCGGCGAAGTCGGGGTTCTGCGAGTCGGCCGGCGTGAACGCGCGGATGCGCATCCGCAGGGCCGCCGACATCTGCTCCATCATCGGCTTGGTGGCGTCCCAGATGCCGATGAAGACGACCTCGCCGGGCGGCTCCGGCCGCTCCGACGACCGGCAGGCGGCGAGCGCGCCGAGCGCGCACGCGACGAGCCCGAGGACCACCGCGACCACCCGCCCCGTTCGCCGGCGCGCGCTCATCGTCACTTCTCGTGCACGGTCAGCGTGCCGAACACGCCGAACGCGGGACCGTCGAAGCGCGCGTCCTTGTCGCGGTACGCCGTGTTGGTCAGGTTGTTGAGCGAGACGTCGAGGTTGACGTTCGACGTGAGGCGGGCGCCGCCGCGCAGGCCGGCCAGCGCGTAGCCGGGGAACTCGCCGGTGCAGACCGCCTTGCCGTCGACGGTCATCACCTGCAGCGTGCCGATGAGCGGCGAGTTCACGTCGCGCGGGTCGGTGTGGTAGCCGGCGTCGCTCTGCACGCGCGAGCACTGGATCTCGTCGGCGCCGACCGGCGCCACCCCGCGCAGCCAGCCCTCGACGTAGTAGCGCTCCGGCGCGTAGCGGACGGTGAGCGTGCCGTTCATCGGGATGTTGAACGTGAGCGCCTGATCGCCGGTGTCGTCGTGGCCGGTGTTCCAGGTGCCGACCGCGCTCACCGTCAGGTGGGGCGCGACCTCGGCGGCCGCCTCCAGCTCGGCGCCGGCGATGTGGGCCTTGCCGACGTTCTCCTTGACGGTGATGAACTCGTTGGGATCGCACATCCCGTCCATGTCGATGTCGACGCAGTCGGTGTCGTCGTCGGGCTTGCGGCGCACCGACTGGATGAGATCGTTGATCTTCAGGTAATAGCCGGTGATCGAGCCACTGACCTTCTCGCGGCGAACCTTGACGCCACCCTCGAAGTCGAGGTCGGTCTCGGGCGACAGGCCGGTCGACGGGTACGCGTAGCTCTGGCGGTTCGGGCCCGACGACACCTGGTCGCTGATGTTCGGCGCGCGGAAGCCGCGCGACACCGAGCCGACGACGTTCAGCCACGGCGTCGCGTGGGCGACCACGCCGAGCGAGCCGGTCGGCGCCACGCTGGTCGAGTGGACGTCGAGGTCGGCGAGCGTGAGCCCGTTCGGCACGCTCTGCATGTCCGGATCGGTGTCGAGCTTGTAGAGGTCGACGCGGGCGCCGGCGAGGATCGACAGGCGCGGGTGCGGGCGCAGCTCGCCGGTGGCGAACGCGGCCATGTCGAGCCACGCGCTGTCGGGGAACGATCGCGTCCGCGCGGCGGCGCCGTTGGTGTTGACGCTCTCCGCGGTGTCGCGGTGGGCGTGGACACCGTACGTGATGTCGGCCTTGCTGGTGACGTTGCTCGTGGCCTGGACGTCGAGCGAGGCCGTGAGCGTGCCCGTCACCTGCTCGGTGCCGTTGTTGATCTGCGTGCCGGTGCTGCCCTGCTGCTGGAGCGCGGCCCAGGCCTCGAGGCGGCGGACGCCATGGGCCGGATCGGCGGCGACCCACTTGACCAGGCCGAGCCGGCGCAGCGAGTCGGTCACCTGCGGGCGCTGCAGCGAGATCTCGTACTGCTCGATGTCGTCGTTCTCGTGATCCTGGAGGCTGAAGGTGAGGACCTGATCGGGCCTCGGCTTGACGTCGATGCGAGCGTCGATGGCGCGCTCGCGGTAGCTCGACGGCGACAGGATGCCGTTGGCGCCGGCGCTCTTCAGGTCGCCGCGGTCCATCGTCGTGACGCCGACCTGGCCGCGGACCCGCTCGCCGGCGACGCCGACCTCGGCCCGGTAGCGCTGCGTCATGTCGACCGAGCCGAACGACGCGGCGAAGCGCGCCGTGCGGTTGGTGCCGCCGTCGGTCGCCCACTCGGGCGGCGCCTTGGTGAAGACGTGCAGCGTGCCGCCGAGCGCGTCGGTGCCCCAGGCGACCGAGCCCGGACCGCGCACGATCTCGATGTGATCGATGTCCTCGAGGTCCATCGTCTGGAAGAACGAGTTGGGACCGGAGAACGCCTGCGCGGTGTTGATGCGGACGCCGTCGATCATGAGCAGCGTCTGGTTGCCGATCGTGCCGCGCAGGTTCGGCGTGGTGTTGACGAAGCCGCTGCCGTTGGCCCACACGCCCGGCAGGTCGCGGACGAGGTCGGTGGCCATCGTCGCGCGGTGCTGCTCGATCTGCTGGCGATCGACGACGTCGGTGGCGACCGGGACGTCGAACGGATCGTGCGCGTCGCGGGTGACGCTGACGACGCTGTCGCTGAGGAAGACGGTCTCGCCGGTGAGGCCGAGGTCGATCGAGTCGTCGTCGGTCTTCGTCTCGGTGCCGTCCGTGGTGGTGGCGGCGCCGGGGGCGGTGGCGTCGGCGGTGGCGTCGGGCGCGGGTGCCGGCGACGGCGTGGGCGTCGGTGACGGTGACGGCGCGGGTGCGGGCGCGGCGGTGTCGGGGCCGTCGGTCGGCGCCGGCGTGGGGCTCGGCGCCGGCGCGGGCGTCGGCGTCGGCGGCGGCGTCGGCGTCTGGGCAGCCGCAGGCGCCGCCGCGAGGAGGATCGCGGCCATCCACGACAGGCGGGTGGACCTCATGGCGTCGCTCCGTGGGCGGCAGGGGCGGCGTCGACCTCGGCGTCGACGGTGGGACTGGCGTCGATCGGACTGGCATCGATCGGACTGGCATCGATCGGGCCGGCGTCGATCGGGCAGGCGGGCGCGTTGGGGTGCGGCGTGCACTTCTCGATGCAGACGCCGTCACCGAGCGGGTTCTTCTCGTTGGAGCAGACCTGGCCGGTGTCGCACTCGGCGGTGCTCGAGCAGCGCTGATCGCCGTTGCACGCGGCCAGCGCGAGCGAGAGCGAGAGCGCCGCGAGGGCGCACCACGGCCAGACGCGGCGCGCCCGGGAGGAGGCGGCCGCAGGATTCCTGCGAACGAACATGTGAGCTTGTCTTCCTTCTACCGCGCACCCCGACCCCGTCCGCACCCCGCCGCGGTGAAGTCACCGTAGGCGACGCTCCACTCCGTTCGCGACAATTCTCTCGTTACATCTGTGTTGCCTCGCACCACGCGCAATCCCGGTGTGGCTGCGGCAACGAGCCTGTTACATGGACTCCCAAGCTTTCTCACGCGCTCGGCCCGCGCGGTCCGGCCGGCCCCGCGCCGGCGCGCCGACCTGTGCGACAGTCCCGCAGCCCGCCATGCCGATCGCCCACGTCCGCCGCCGCAACGACGAGACCCGCCGTGCCGTCCACGAGCTCTGCGAGCGCCTGCGCGCGGCGGGCAGCCCGGCCGACGTCGATCCCGACGAGGTGATCACCGTCCTCGAGCGCGCGGCCGGCGACCTCGACCACACGCAGAAGCTCCTGTTCGCGCTGTTCGAGGGCTCGATCGAGCCGATCCTCCTGACCGACGAGCAGTTCGTGATCGTCGCGGCCAACCGCGCCGCCGCCGACCTCTACGGCCGGCCGGTCCACGAGCTGGTCGGCGCGACCGGCAGCGACTTCGTCGATCCCGGCTACGATCCGCAGCGCGCGCGGACGACGCTGCTCAGCGAGGGCCGCCTGCGCGGGCAGGCCGCGATCATCGGCGGCGACGGCAAGCGACGCATCATCGAGTACTCCGCGTCGGCCAACATCCTCCCCGACCTCAACGTCTCGCTCCTCCGCGACGTCACCGAGCGGGTCCGCCTCGAGGAGCAGCTCCGCCAGATGCAGCGCCTCGAGGGCGTCGGCAACCTCGCCGCCGGCATCGCCCACGACTTCAACAACCTGCTGAGCGTGATCCTCAGCTACGCGTCGATGGCGCTCGACGGGGTCAGGCAGGGCGACCCCCTGCGCGGCGACCTGGAGGCGATCCGCGAGGCCGGCCGGCGCGCGACCGCGCTGACCCGCCAGCTCCTCGCGTTCAGCCGCAAGCAGATCCTCGAGCCGCGGGTCATCGATCTGAACCGGATCGTCAGCGGGATGGAGCCGATGGTGCGCCGGGTGATCAGCGAGGACGTCGAGCTGACCGTGCTGGCGACCCGCGACCTCGCCCACGTCTACGCCGACGCCAACCAGCTCGAGCAGGTGCTGCTCAACCTCGTCGTCAACGCGCGCGATGCGATGCCGCACGGCGGCCGGCTCACCATCGAGACGGCGAACGTCGAGCTCGACGCCGACTACGCCGCCGCCCACGTCGACGTCAGGCCCGGCCCTCACGTGCTGCTCGCGGTCACCGACAGCGGCACCGGCATGGACGCCGAGACCCAGCGCCGGGTCTTCGAGCCGTTCTTCACCACCAAGGCGAAGGACCGCGGCTCGGGCATGGGGCTGGCGATGGTGTTCGGCATCGTGCGCCAGAGCGGCGGCCACATCTGGCTCTACAGCGAGCCGGGCCACGGCACGACGTTCAAGATCTACCTGCCGAGCTGCGAGCGGCCGCTCGACGCCGACCAGCCGGCGGCGCCGGCCGAGAGCCCCGGCGGCAGCGAGACGGTGCTGCTCGTCGAGGACGACGCGACCGTGCGGCAGGTGGTCACCACCGTCCTCCGCAACCACGGCTACAACGTGCTCGACGCGCCGAACGGCGGCGAGGCGCTGCTCATCTGCGAGGAGTACCCGGGCCGCATCGATCTGCTGCTGACCGACGTCGTCATGCCGCGCATGAACGGGCGCAAGCTCGCCGAGCGGCTGACCGCGCTGCGCCCCGGCCTGCGCGTCCTCTACATGTCGGGCTACACCGACAACGCGATCGTCCACCACGGCGTGCTCGACGCCGGCATCGTCTTCCTGCAGAAGCCGATCACGCCCGACGCGCTCCTGCGCAAGGTGCGCGAGGCGCTCGCCCAGCCGGCGGCGCGCCCGCGCCCCGCCTGATCGCGCCGGGTCAGCGTCCGGCCGGCGGCGTCATCACGAACAGGTAGTCGTTGATGCCCTCGGCGAGCGCGGCGGCGACGTTGCCGTGGCCGTCGTCGACGACCGGCCGCACCGAGACGACCGGCGCGACGCCGCGGCGCTGCAGGCGGCGCACGATGGCGCTGTCGTGGCAGTGGCCGTCGCCGGCGAGGATCACGATCCGCTGGCCGTGCGCGAGCCAGCGCGCGGCGGCGTCGGCCATCGACTCGTCCCACACGACCTGCGCCGCGTAGACCGCGTCGGCCGGCGGCATCGGCGACGCGGCGGTCTGCGCATCGGCCGCGTGCGGGTCGGCCGCCTCGCCGTGCCCGTGCGCGTGCCCGTGCCCGTCGCCCTCCTCGTCCATCGACGCCATCACCCGATCGAACCAGGCGCGGTGCTGCGCGTCGTCGAGCACGAGCTGCGGCAGCCGCGCCTTGTCGTCGGCGCCGAGGCCCTCGACGCCGACGTGCGCGACCTTCTTCACCAGCTCCGA
>DASZXE010000270.1:0-3068 GCA_035546475.1 Kofleriaceae bacterium | reverse complement strand
GAAGCACGACGCGTCGGGCTCGAGCGCGTCGGTCCCGGCATCGACCGCCGGGCCGTCGAGCACCGCCGCGTCGCGAGCGGCGTGCTCGTCATGGTCGCCGCACGCGGCGAGCGACGCCAGCGCCACGGCCAGCGCGGTCACGGTGATCGCGCGCAGGGCCTTCATCACCGCACCTCGCAGTAGCCGGCGCGGCAGACGCCGGTCGCGCACGGGCTCTGGGCCGAGCACGTCGAGCAGCTCGTCTGGGCGACGATGCTGTCGTACTTGCACGTGCAGCTCTGGGCCGGCGTGTAGAGCGACAGCGGTCCGCCCTCGAACGAGCGCTGGACGCCCATCGCGCAGTTGGGCACCAGCCCGACCGCGGCGACGATGCTGACCATGTCGAAGTCCGCCGCCGGCGCGACCGTCTTGCCGGCGATGAGGTCGATCACGTAGCGGGCGTCGGGCTTGACCGGCTGGCCGCCGCCGTCGACGGTGTCCATCCACACGGTCGGCGACCAGACCGTGTAGTGGCCGTCGCGCACGTTCTGCTTGTCGTGCGCGGTCGCGGTCGAGTCCGGGTAGTACGCCGCGTACTGGTGGAAGGCGCGGAAGGCAAGCGAGTCGAGCGTGTCGCGCAGGCCGTCGTAGACCTCGACGCCGAGGATGCCGATCGCCTTCTCCGGCGCGGTCGAGCCCTGCAGCGCGGACACCACCATCGGCGAGCCGTCGAACCGCACGCCCTTCCACTTGTCGGCGGGCACCGAGATGTTCGCCGCCCACGCGAGCAGCGTGCTCTTCGTGATCGTGCGGATGAACAACTGCGTCTCGTCGTCCCACGGCGCGACCATCCCGCCCTGGCCGAAGCCGAAGACGAAGTAGGCCTCCTCGGCGGTGATCGCGGTCTGCGACGACGCCTCCGGCACCGCCAGCACGTAGGCCTGGACCGGCCCGTAGGAGAGGTTGACGGTGGCGGGCGGCGGGTCGGTCGTGCAGGCGCTGTTGAACAGGGCCGAGTTCGCGATGTCGGGGACCACGCCGCCGGCCGGCACCGTGCAGGTCCGCGTCGCCGACGCGGGCGTCCACGCCCCGTCCTCGGCGGTCGACGGGATGTAGTTCATGTTCGTGTTGGCCGGCAGCGCGACGCGGGTGTAGATGGCCTGGATGTTCGTGCACGAGCCGCTGGTCGAGTAGACGAGCGTGATCGGCTTCGCGGTGTTGTCGCGCAGCGCGCGCCCGAGCCGCTTCATCAGGTTGGCCTGGGTGTCGCCGACCTGCAGGTAGATCGGGTTGGGGAGCTGATCGCACGGCGCCGCCGCGGCGCGGGCCGCCGCCGCGCCGACCAGCAACATCGGCAAGAGCAGGCGTTTCACCATGCGATCACCGTCGCGCCGCCGACCGGGCGCCGTCACCGACAGCGCGATGACATCGTCGCGTCACCCCGATGACAGCGCCGCTACCTCCGGCGCGGTAGCCGAAGTCGGGGACGGTCTCGACCCCAGCGAGCGTCAGCGAGCGATCCACCGTGACGCTGGGGCGTGTGGGGTCTCGTTCGTGGCGCGGGGTCTGTCTTGCTTCTGCTCATTTCCGGGCGCGGTAGCCGAAGCCCCCAGCGAGCGTCAGCGAGCGGTCAACCCTGACGCTGGGGCGTGTGGGGTCTCGTTCGTGGTGCGGGGTCTGTCTTGCTTCTGCTCATTTCCGGGCGCGGTAGCCGAAGCCAGGAACCGTTTCGATCTGCTCCGCCCACGCGCCGAGGTTGAGGCGGAGGCGGCGCACGTGGACGTCGACGGTGCGCTCGCTGCCGTGGTCGATGTCCCAGACGGAGCGGAGCAGCTCGGCGCGATCGAAGACGCGGCCGGGATCGGCGAGCAACGTCGCCAGCAGCTTGAACTCGAGCGGGCGCACGCTCAGGAGCCGGCCGTCGCCGCGCACCTCGTGGCTCACCGGATCGACGGTGAGCGTGCCCGAGCGCAGGAGCGGCGGCCCGTCGACGCGCGGCGCGGCCGCGGCGCGCGCCTGGTCGCGCTCGCTGATCCGGCGCGACAGCGCGCGCACCCGCAGCACGACCTCCTGCACGTCGAACGGCTTGGTCACGTAGTCGTCGGCGCCCGCCTCGAGCCCGGCGATGCGATCGTCGCGGCCGCCGAGCGCGGTCAGCATGACGATGCCGACCTCGGCGAGCTCGGCGTCGGCGCGCAGCCGGCGGCAGACCTCGACGCCGGACATGTCGGGCAGGCCGACGTCGAGGACGATCACCGCCGGCCGCGCCCGCGCCGCGCTGAGCAGCGCGTCGGCCGCGGTGGCCACCGTCGCGACGGTGAACCCGGCCTGCCCGAGGCTGTACGCGAGCAGGCGACCGACGTCGCGCTCGTCGTCCACCACCAGCACTCGTGAGACCATGTCTCGATCCTCTACCATCCGCGGCATGTCGGTGTCATTCCGCGTCAAGGTGCTGGCCTCGCACGCGCTGGTGGCGCTGCTGGTCGGCGCGGTCACGCTGGCGATCGTCGACCGGCTGGTGGCGCGCCGCCTCGAGCAGCAGGTCGATCACCGGCTCGAGGCGCAGGGCCGCGGCGTCGCGTCGTGGATCCGGCGCGCGCAGCACCTCGGCCAGCTCGCGCACCGGCTCGCGGAGGTCGTCGATGCGCGGGTCACCATCCTCGACGCGAACGGCGTCGCGGTCGGCGAGTCGGACGCGGCGACCGGGGCGCCGCCGGCCCTCGACGTCGACGCGCCGGCGATCGAGGTCGCCACCGCGCGCGCCCGCGGCGTCGGCCACGCGACCCGCTTCTCGGCGGTGCGCGGTGAGCCGGTCCGCTACGTGGCGCTCGCCGCCGACGACGATCGGGTCGTGCGCCTCGGCCTGCCGATCGGCGAGGTCGATCAGGTGAAGGCGGAGCTGCGCCGCCAGCTCGGCGCCGCCGCGCTGGTCTCGTTCCTCGCCGCGCTCGGGCTCGCCGCGCTGGTCGCCGGCCCGCTCACCCGCCGGCTGCGCGACGCGACCGCGGTGGCGCGCCGGATCGGCGCCGGCGACTACGCGGTGCCGGCGCCGCCGCCGTCGACCGACGAGCTGGGCGTGCTGTCGCACG
>DASZXE010000269.1:0-4885 GCA_035546475.1 Kofleriaceae bacterium | reverse complement strand
GCGCCACGGCCGAGGTCGCGCGCCTGCGGCCGGGCGCTACCTTCAGGAATGCGGTTCGACGACAAGGCGTACCTGGTCACCGGCGGCGCGCGCGGCATCGGCCGCGCGATCGTGAAGCGGCTCGCCGACGAGGGCGCGCGGGTCTGCATCGTCGACGTCGACCGGCACGCCGGCAAGGACGCCGCCGACGAGTACGGCGCGCGCGTCCGCTTCGAGGCCGGCAGCGTCGCGCGCGAGGCCGACGTGCGCCGCGCCATCGCCGCCGCCGTGAAGTGGGCGGGCCGGCTCGACGGCGTCGTCAACGACGCGGGGCTGGCCGAGCCGGACATCGGCCCTCCCGAAGCCGTCGCGCTGGCGGTCTGGCAGCGCTACCTCGACACCAACCTGACCGGCGCGTTCCTGGTGGCGAAGCACGCGATCCCGCACCTGCGGCGGACGCGCGGGGCGATCGTGAACCTCGGGTCGACGCGCGCGCACCAGTCGGAGCCCGACACGATCGCGTACGCGGCGTCGAAGGGCGGCATCGCGGCCCTGACCCACGCGCTCGCGGTGAGCCTCGGCCCCGACATCCGCGTCAACAACATCGAGCCCGGCTGGATCGCGACGGACACCTTCGCGGCGCGCGACCGGCGTCACCGGCCGCGCCTGCGCCGCGTCGATCACGCGCAGCACCCCGCCGGCCGGGTCGGCACGCCCGAGGACGTCGCCGGCCTGTGCGCCTGGCTGCTCTCCGCCGAGGCCGCCTTCGTCACCGCCGCCAGCTACATCATCGACGGCGGCATGACCCGCAAGATGATCTACCGCTGACCCCGCCGCCGCGCCCGGCGGCTACCGGGGCAGGAGCGACGCCTCGCCGCGGCGGCGGAGCTCGGCGCGGTGGCGGTCGATGACGGCGACGAACAGCTCGGCGAGCTCGGGGTCGAACTGCGAGCCGGCGCACCGCTCGATCTCCCCGATGGCGACGTCGTGCGGCAGCGCGCGGCGGTAGGCGCGGTCGGAGGTCATCGCGTCGTACGCGTCCGCGATCGCGACGATGCGGCCGATGATCGGGATGCTGTGGCCGGCGAGGCCGCGCGGGTAGCCGCCGCCGTCCCACCACTCGTGATGGCACCAGCAGCCGTCGATGAGGCCGTGCAGGCACGGCACCGGCTCGAGGATCCGCTTCCCCTTCTCGGGGTGCTGGCGGAAGATCTTGACCTCGTCGGACGTGAGCTTGCCCGGCTTGTTGAGCATGTCGTAGCGCACGCCCAGCTTGCCGATGTCGTGCATCACGCCGGCCTGCACGATCTTCTGCACCTCGTCCTCGGGCAGGGTCATCCCGCGGCCGAGCAGCTCGCTGTACATCGCGACCCGCTCGCTGTGGCCGCGCGTGTAGAGGTCGTTCTCCTCGAGCGCCTGGGCGAAGCCGGCCACCGTCTGCTGGAACATCTCCTCGAGCGACAGGTTGGCGGTGCGCAGCTCGTCGTTGCGCTGGCGCAGATCGTCGTAGAGCCGCGCGTTGTCGATGGCGCCCGCCGCCCGCGACGCGAGCACCGTCAGCATCTTGCGCTGGCCCTCGTCGAACCGCTTGCCCGACGTGAAGCTGTAGACGTTGACCACGCCGATGACGTCCGCCGCGACCTGCAGCGGCA
Organism: Kofleriaceae bacterium; assembly: GCA_035546475.1. Lineage (GTDB taxonomy): Bacteria > Myxococcota_A > Polyangia > Haliangiales > Haliangiaceae > UBA2376. Next base: position 3,254 of record DASZXE010000269.1, on the reverse strand, counting down.
CCGACAGGAACGACTGCAGCTCGTGGCCGGCCCCCGACTCGACGAAGAAGCGGGCCGCCAGCTCGCCGTGCGAGATCACCGTCTGGCCCCGGCCGAACCGGGAGATGAGCGTGTCGAACGCCGGCGTCGGCAGCCCGCCGCGCCCGCTGTCCTCGCCCAGCAGCTTGACCCGCTCGGTGTAGCGGCCGGTGTGGACGTCGCGCAGGAACAGGGTGGCGGCGTCGGCCTGGGTCTCCCGCATCGCCGCCCGCAGGATGACGTCGAGGATGTGGTCGAGATCCATGCTGGTCGCCAGCGCCTCGCTCACCGTGTAGATGGTGAGCGCCTCGCGCAGGCGCAGGTTCTCGGCCTGCAGGCGCCGCTGGTAGAGCGCGCGCTGGACGACGTGGATGACCTCCTCGACCTTGAACGGCTTGAGGATGTAGTCGTAGGCGCCCCGCTTCATCGCCTCGATCGCGGTCTCGACCGTGCCGAAGCCGGTCATGATCACGGTCAGCACGTTGGTGCCGTCGGCGGCCAGCCGCTCGAGGAGCTGGAGCCCGCTCATCCGCGGCATCTTGAGGTCGGAGATGATGAGGTCGTACGGGCGCAACGCGAGCTCGTCGATCGCCTTCTGGCCGTCCTCGGCGGCCCCCACCTGGTAGCCCTCCATGGTGAGGAACTCGGTGAGGATCTCGCGGATCACCTTCTCGTCGTCGACGACGAGGATGCGCGCGGCGTCGGTGCTCGGCTCCTGCATGTACTGACACCTCGGGCGGCCGGACGCCGTCGAGTCGTCCCGGCCAGACTACTACGGCCAGAAGGTTCGGAGCTACAGTGGTCCGGCGATGACCTGCCTGCTCGCTGTCGACGTCGGCAACACGAACACGGTGCTCGGCGTGTTCCGCGGCGTCGATCTGGTCGCCCACTTCCGCATCGAGACGAACGCGGGTCGCACCTCCGACGAGCTGGCGGTGCTGGTGCGCTCGTTGCTGGAGCTGCAGGGCTTCGCCTGGGGCAGCCTCGACGCCGGCATCGTCTCGTCGGTGGTGCCGCCGGCGGTCTTCGGGATCCAACGCTTCTTCAAGCAGTACGTCGGCTCACCGGCCTTGGTCGTAGGCCCCGGGATCAAGACGGGCATGCCGATCCTGTACGAGAACCCCCGGGAGGTCGGCGCCGACCGCATCGTCAACGCGGTGGCCGCGTACGAGGCGCTGCACGCGGGTTGCATCGTCGTCGATTTCGGCACCGCGACGACCTGGGACGTGGTGACGCCGCGAGGCGAGTACCTGGGCGGCGTCATCGCTCCCGGCGTCCAGATCAGCGCCGAGGCCCTCTACTCGCACGCGGCCAAGCTGCCGCGCGTCGAGATCCATCATCCCGGAAGGGTGATCGGCCGCAACACGGTGGCGTCGATGCAAGCGGGGCTCCTGTACGGCTACGCCGGCATGGTCGACGCGCTGGTCGCCCGCATCCGCGCCGAGGTCGACTTCCCGGCCCGCTGCATCGCGACCGGCGGCCTGGCCCGGCTGATCGCGTCGGAGGCGAAGGCGATCGAGGAGACCGACGAGCTGTTGACGCTCAAGGGCCTCAAGATCCTGTTCGACCGCAACGCGGGCGGCGTCGCGGCGGCGGGGGCGGGGAGCTGATGCTGGCGCGCGAGCCCCTCGACGCGGCGGCGCTGGCCCGACTGTCGCCGGCGGCGCAGAAGGCGGTGGCGCCCGGGCCCGGCCGCATGCTGGCGGCGCGCGGCCTGGTGCCGCTGCCGAAGCCGATCGAGCTGGTGACGGTGCTCTACCAGGTCGCGGTCAGCGATCCGGCGCTGACCGCGGCGGCGGTGGCGACCGCCGACGGCGTGCCGGAGTCGGTGCTGGGCGCGGCGCTGGCCGATCCGAGCGCGGACGCGCGGGTGCTCGACTGGCTGGTGGCGCGCGCGGTGCGGACGCCGGCGCTGTTCGACGCGCTCGCGCTCAACCCGGCGGCCGCCGACGAGACGATCGCCGACCTGGCCGCCCGCGCCGACGCGCGCGGCGTCGATCTCATCGCCGGCAACGAGGTGCGGCTGCTGCGCCACCCGCCGATCGTGGCCGCGCTGTTCAACAACGTGCAGGCCCGGATGTCGACGGTCGACCGCGCGGTCGAGACCGCGGTGCGCGCCGGCCTGCGGGTCGAGGGCATCGCGGCGTGGGACGAGCTGGCGAAGCTGATGTCGGCGGGCACCAGCGGCGCGCGCGAGGCGGGCGGCATCAGCGAGGCCGACGGCGTCTTCGCGCGGGCGCTCGCCGCGGTCGGCGACGTCGCCGACTCGGCGGTGGTGGCGGAGTCGACCGAGGAGGGCGTCGCCATCCCGGAGGACCAGGACAAGCTGCCGGTCGGCGGCCAGGACAAGGTGCCGATCGGCGCGCTGTCGCTGCCGGCCAAGATCCGGCTGGCGTCGCTCGGCAACGCGTTCGCGCGGTCGATCCTGATCCGCGATCCGATCAAGCTGGTGGCGGTGGCGGTGATCAAGTCGCCGGGCGTCACCGACCTCGAGGCGGCGAAGTACGCCGGCAGCCACTCGCTCGCCGACGACGTCATCCGCTACATCTGCACGCGGCGCGACTGGACGCGGCTCTACGGGATCAAGAAGTCGCTGGTGATGAACCCGAAGACGCCGATCTCGGAGTCGAGCAAGCTGCTCATCCACCTGCGCGCCAACGACCTGCACCTGGTGTCGAAGTCGCGCGGGGTGCCGTCGGCGGTGGTGGCGCAGGCGCGCAAGCTGATCACGCAGCGCAGCGGCGGTGGGCGATGAGCGACGCGGCCGGCACGGCGGGCGCGGAGACGGCAGCGGGGCCGGCGCGGCGCGGGCGCGGCGCGGCGGCGGGGCCGGGCTTCTTCGATCGCTGGGGCCTCGCGCTGGTGGCGCCGCGACGGGCGATGGCGCTCGCCGACCAGCCGTCCCACGCGGGGCGCGCGTCGGGCGATCTGCTGCGGGCGATCGGCGTCGTGCTGGTCGTCGCGCAGACGCGCGCGCTGGTGGCGGCGGGCTGGGTCGCCGTCGAGGTCGGCCCGCGGCTGGCGCTGCCGCGGATCCTGCGCGCGCTGTCGGGCGCGGCGATGCTGGCGCTCGTCTTCGTCGTGGTGGCGTCGGTCGCGGTGACGGCGGCGGCCGGGCGCAAGCGCAGCCTGTCGGCGGACTTCGAGCTGGCGTGCGTGGCGGCGATGGCGCCGGTGACGGTCGCGGTGGTGGCGACCGTCGTCGTCGCGGCGGTCGGCGGGCCGGGGCCGCTCGG
>DASZXE010000268.1:0-10681 GCA_035546475.1 Kofleriaceae bacterium | reverse complement strand
CGCGAGCGCCACCCTCGCCTCGCCGGCGAGCTCGCGGCGCCCGGCGGTGCGCGCCCGGTAGACGCGCACGCCGAAGATCAGCGCGGGCACCGCGTACAGCAGCCCGACCAGGCTCCAGAGGAGCCCGCGCGACATCCGCCCGTGGCCGGCGCCCGGCGCGCTGAGCGCGAGGTCGACGCCGGTCAGCGACACCGCGCCGACGGCGGCCCCGCTGCCGCGGCCGCTACCGCTGCCGGCCGGCGTCGGCTTCGCGCCGATCACCGGGTCGGCGCCGACCATCGCCCCGCCCTTGACCGACAGCGCGATCGGCTCGCTGTGGATCGTCTGGTAGGTCGCCGCCTGCGGATCGAAGTACGAGAACGCGAGCGCCGGGATCTCCGTCGCCGGTCCGATCACCTGCGCCGACACCTTGAACTTCTTGCTGAGGCCGTCGGGCGACAGCTCGCCGATCGGCGCCTCGTCGGGGACGCGGAACAGGTCCTTCGGCAGCCCGCCCGGCCCGTCGAGCCGCGGCAGGCCGACGGCGTCGAGGCGGCGGTCGCTCTTGATCGTCAGGTCGAGCTCGACCGGCTCGCCGAGCTGGACGACCGACCGGCTCGCCGACACCGCCAGCGAGAACGACGAGCCGACCGCGCCGCCGAACGACGGTGGCTTGCCCACCTCGGGCAGCGGCCGCACCTCGAGGGTGCGCGGCTCGTCGGTGGCGCGGTAGAGCGCCGTGCGCGCGGTCGGGAAGCCGAACGCGTCGTGGCCGACCCCGGTCTGCAGCCGCGCGACCACCGTCGCCGGCGGGATCGCGATCGAGCCGACCTTGAGCGGCGTGACGAGCACGTCGAAGCGCAGCCGCGTGTAGTCGTCACCGTTGCGCGTGATCTGGTCCTGCTCGTAGCCGAGCTCGAGGTCGCGGCCGCCGGCCGGGAAGCTGATCGTCTGCCGCGGGTTCTTCGGCGGCAGCGCGGTCACCGCGAACGAGTCGGCGAGGCCGAGGAGCGGCACGTTCAGCGACTGGTCCTGCGGGTCCTTGCGCAGGAGCCACGAGATCTCGACGGGGATCGTCTCGCCGACGTAGACCGGCCGCTGCGGCAGCGCGAGCTCGATGGCCATGTCGGTCGTGGTGTCGAGGTCGGCGACCGGCAGGCGCCCGCCGCTGGCGACCGCCTGCTTGCTGCCCTGGCTGACGGTCAGGCTCGGCAGCGTGAGCGAGCCGCCCTTGGCGACCTCGAGCCGGTACTTGAGGACCCAGGTGCCGCCACCCTGGTCGATGCGGCGGCCGTTGATGATGACGGTCGCGGCGTCCTGGTGCTCGACGCCAAGCGGCGAGACCTGCGCGCCGGGGACGGTCAGCATCGGCTGCGCCGGCGCCGGCGTCTCGTCGAAGCCGTCGACGACGACGGCGAGCACGAACGGCAGGCCGGCGTAGGCGTCGCTGCCGAGCTGGTAGCGGGCGCGGGCGTCGCCTGGCTGGGCGGCCGCGCGCGGGACGTCGAGCGACGGGCCGGCGCCGTCGACGGTGAGCGCCAGCGCGGTCGCGGCGACGAGCGTGGCGGCGGCGAGCCGCGGCCAGCGTGGGTGCGGGCGTGCGCTCACCAGTCGCGCTCCACCGGCTCGGGCGACAGCCGCTGGCGCTGCTGCTGGTCGCGCTGGCGCTGGGCCTCGCGCTCGCGGACCTGCTGCAGGCGCCGCTCGGCCTCGTCGGCGGACTGCTGCTGGTCGGGCTTCTGGCCCTGCTGCTGTTGCTGCTGTTGATCCTGCTGCTGCTGGTCCTGCTGGCCCTGCTGCTGGTCCTGCTGCTGTTGATCCTGCTGGTTCTGCTGCTGCTGCTGGTCCTGCTGCTGCTGGTCCTGCTGCTGCTGGCCCTGCTGGCCCTGGCCCTGCTTCTGGTCCTTCTGGTCCTTCTGCTGATCGCCGTCCTGCTGCTTCGGCGGCGGCGTCAGCAGGCGCAGCGCGTTCTCCAGGTGCTCCTTCGCCTGCTTCTCTGCCTCCAGCACGGGCTGCAGGTTGTAGCTCATCGTCGCCGAGACTTCCTTCGCCTTGGACAGGCCATCGGAGGCGTCCTGCATCGACGTCCGCGCGTTGCGCACCTCGCCGGCCGCCTCGCTGAACGCCTGCGGCGACGGCTGGTCGTCGCCGCCCGGCGGGCCGCCCTGCGCGCCGCCCTGGCTCGCGGCGTCGGCCTGCTGCGCCAGCGCCTGCGCGATCGCGTCCGCCATCTGCGCGTGCTTGCCCTCGCGCTCGATCAGCCCCGGCAGCAGCGGCAGCCGCCCCGCGTCGTCCTCGAGCTCCATCTTCGCCGTCTGGTCGCGCGTCTCGCCCTGGTCGCGGATGAGCTCCTGCAGGTGCTCGAGGACCGAGAACATCAGCTTCTGCATCTCGGCCAGCCGGTCCTGCGCCGTCTTCGCCGAGTCGAGCGCGGGCGCGCCCTTGCCGCCGGCGGCGACGGTCGCGAGGTCGTCGACCGCCATGGCCGCCTGCGAACGCAGCGACTCGAGCTGGTCGTAGAGGGCGGTCGCCTGCGCGGCCTTCTGGTCCGCGCCCTGCCCGCCCGCGCCGCCCGCGCTATTCGCGCCGCCCGCGCCCTGCCCGCCCGCCTGGGCCTCCGCCGCGAGCTTCGCCTTCTCCGCCGCGATCAGCCCCTGCATGCGGGCCAGCCGGTCCTTGTTGCGCGCGGTCCCCTCGGTGACCGCCTTCTCCCGGTCCGCCGCCGACATCGTCTCCTTGCCGTCCGCCGCCGGCGTCAGCGCGTTCACGATGTCCTGCTGCTCGGCGAGCGCGACGTCGACGAGCTTGCGGAGCTGGAGGAACAGCTCGATCGCCCGCGACATCGCCAGCAGCGCGTCGCGCTGCGCGTCGAGCGCCTTCGCCGGGTCGCCGGCGCCGAGCGCGTCGGTCGCGCGCGTCATCGCCGCCATCGCGTCGTCGAGCGCCGGCATCGCCTGCGTGATCAGTCCGCGCAGGCGCTCGCGCTCGGCCGCCTTCGGATCCGGCGGCGTCCCCGGCGCCGGCGTCGCCTCGCCGCTGCCGAGCCCGGCCTGGAAGCGCGCCTTCACCTCCTCGAGCCGCGCCTTCAGCGCCTGCTGGTCGCCGTTCAGGGTCGCGGCGGTGAGCCACGCCGGCGGCGGCGGCGCCTTCTGGCCGTCCTTGCCGATCGTCCCCTTCGACATCGCGTCGAGCGCGCCGGTGAGCTGCGCGGTCTGGAGCTGATCGCTCGCCACGCCCTGCAGCACCGCCACCGGATCGAGGAGCTGCTCGCGCGCGCGCTTGAGCGCCGCCAGCGCCGCCTCGGTGCGCCCGTGCGCCAGCTCGCCGTGCAGGTCGTGCAGGTTGCGGCGGGCGTCGACCATCTCCTTGCGCGCGTCCTGGATGTAGAGGTCGAGGTTCTGGAGCTGGACGAGGCGCACCTTCTCCTCGTCGGTGCGCTTGTCCTCGGCCTTGCCGCCGATCGCGGTGATCTCGTCGCCGGCGAGGTCGGCGATCACGCCGGTCTCGGTGCCGAGGAGCTGCTGGCGCGCCGCCGCCGCGTCGAAGGTGTCCTTGTCGGCGAGCGGATCGGCGCCGGCGCCCCGCGCGTCCTGGTCGGCCCACAGCTTGCGGGCGGCGTCGCGCAGGTTGCGCTCGGCCTCGATCGCCTCGTCGAGCCGGTGCTCGAGGCTGTTCTTGCCCTTGTTGGCCTCGTCGATGATCGCGAGGATGCGGGCCTGGATCCGCTCGAGGTTCGCGCGGGTGTCGGCGTCGTCGGGCCGGATGCGGCTGGCGTCGCCGAGCCACGCCATCGCCTTGCGGTACGAGGCGAGCGCGCCGTCGACGTCGCGCGGCTTCGCGGCGAGCGCGGCCTCGGCCTTCTTCGCCTCGACCGACGCGAGGTCGAAGTTCGCGCGGAAGCGCAGGTCGTCGTCGAAGCCGGCCCGGTTCATCGCGTCGAGCAGCCCCTTGCGCGCCGCCTCGAGGTCGCCCTTGCCGAGCGCGGCGACCGCCTGGTTGTAGACCGTGCGGCCGGGTCGGCCCGCGCGCTGGCAGCCGGCCAGCGCCAGCGCGGCGGCGACGACGAGCACCGCGGCACGTCGGGCGAGGATCGTCACGGGCATCACGAGGACCTCCCGGCGCGCGAGCCGACCGCCACCGCGGCCAGAAGCGCCAGCAGCGCCAGGCCCACCATCCACGGGTAGCGCTCGGCGGGGATGACCTTGGTCTGGCTGTCGGCGGCCGCCCGCAGGATCGGGCTGATGTTCTGCTTGACGATCGACTCGAGGTCGAGCGCCGACGTCCCGGCCGGCACGTAGACGCCGCCGGTCATGAGCGCCATCTGCCGCAGGGTGTCGCCGTCGAGCCGCGAGATGACCGGCTTGCCGTCGTAGGTCAGCTCGGTCTTGGCGCCGGTCTGCGGATCGGTGAGCACGATCGGGCTGCCCTGCTCGCTGCCGAGGCCGACCGCGACGATCTTCACCCCCTGCTCCTTGGCGAGCTGCGCCGCCTGCAGCGGGTTCGAGTCCTGGTCCTCGCCGTCGGTGATGAGGACGATCAGCTTGGCGCCCGGGCTCTTCGGGAAGCCGCGCAGCGCGGCGCGCACCGCCTCGCCGATGCGGGTGCCGCCCTTGCCGGCGCTGCGGGTGTCGACGCCGCGCAGCGCGAGGTTGAAGTACGACTGATCCGGCGTGAGCGCGCAGCGCGGCGACGCGCGGCCGGCGAAGGCGATGAGGCCGAGCCGGTGGCCGGCGAGCTGGCGGGCCATGCCGGCGATCTCCGCCTTCGCGCGGGTGAGCCGGTCGGGCGCGACGTCCTCGGCGAGCATGCTGCGCGAGACGTCGAGGACGACCATGATGTCGGCGGCGGCGTGCAGGCTCACGACCGTCTCGCCCTCGGCGGGCGCCTGCGGCCGCATCAGCGCGGCGACGCCGGCCAGCAGCGACACCGCGATGCACGACAGCCGCGCGATCGACCGCCCGAGCGACGGCTTGACCGCGAGCCGCCGCTGCATGCGCGGCGACAGGAAGCGGGCCAGCGCGTCGCGGCCGCGCAGCTCGAGCACGACCAGCACCGCCATCAGCGCGAGCACCGCCCACACCAGGTGGATCCACCCGCCGTGCTTCCAGGTCCAGTCCTCCCCGATCATGGCCGCACCTCGGGCCTGCTCGCGGGCGTCACGCGGCCGGCCCTCACGGCAGCCTCCGCAGGAAGGAGGCCCTGAGCGTGCAGGCGATGGCGATGGCGATCATCGCGGCGGCGACCAGCCACGGGTAGTACTCGCGGTGGTCGCCGTAGCGGTCCTCGTCGATCTTCGACCGCTCGAGCGCGTCGATCTGCTTGTAGACCTGACGGAGCGCGCCGAAGTCGGTGGCGCGGAAGTACTGACCGCCGGTGCGGTCGGCGATCGCGCGCAGCGTGTCCTCGTCGATCTCGACCCGCGTCTCGAACTCCTGCACCTCGCCGGTGTTCGGGTCCTTGAGCTTGATCTTCGCGGTGCCGTTGGTGCCGGCGCCGACCGTGTAGACCTTGACGCCGGAGTCGTGGGCCAGCTCGGCGGCGGCCATCGGCGCGATCTCGCCGGCGTTGGAGACGCCGTCGGTGAGGAGGATGGCGACGCGGCTGGTGACCGGCGCCTCGCGCAGGCGCTCGATGGCGAGCGCGAGGCCGTCGCCGACCGCGGTGCCGTCCTCGGACGGGTCGGTGACGATGTCGAGGTCGTGCGCGGCGGCCAGCAGGTTGTCGTGATCGATCGTGAGCGGGCTGCGGGTGTCGGCGTAGCGCGCGAACGAGACCAGGCCGATCAGGTCGTCGGGGCGGCCGCGCAGGTCCTTGCTGCCGCGCACGAACTGGTCGAAGACCTTCATCACCGCCTGGAGGCGGGTCTGCTCGTGCTGGGCGTCGGGCGACAGGTCGAGGGCGAGCATCGAGCTCGAGGTGTCGACGACCATCGCGATCGCGATGCCCTCGCGGCGGATGCGGCTCTCCTCGAGGCCGGCGCGCGGGCCGGCGAAGCCGACCGCCAGGCAGAGCGCCGCCAGGCCGACGAGCGCGTCCGGCAGCCACGCCAGCCGCGTGCGCCAGGTGGCGGTCGACGGCAGCGCGGCGAGCGACGAGAAGGTCACGCGGCCGGCGGCGCGCCGCGACCACCAGACGATCGGCACGACCAGCAGCGCGGTGAGCAGCGCCCACGGATGGGCCAGCTCGAAGCGCGGCCCGAACAGGTGCGCGAGCAGGTTGCTCATGCGGCCTCCGCCAGGCGCAGCCGGGTGTCCTCGACGAACGCGCGGGCGGCCTTGAGCGTGGCCAGCGACTCCTCGGCGTCGGGGCGGTAGCCGGCGAACTTGACGCGGTCGCAGCGCTCGAGGAACGCGGTGAGCAGGTCGCGGTGCTCGGCCGACAGCCCGGCGGCGCGGCGGGCCTCCTGCAGGAACTCCTCGGTCGTCAGCTCGGGCGCGCGCACCTGGTAGCGGCCCTCGAGGTAGTCGCGGACGATGGCGGACAGGTCGACGAACCAGGCGTCGGCCTCGGCGGCCTCGGGCGCGCCGCGCTGCTCGAGCTCGGCGAGCCGGCGGACCGCGACCTCGTAGGCAGAGATGCGGGCGCGGCGGTCGCGGGCGCGGCGGACGCCGCGGAGGCCGAGCACGGTGCCGGCGGCGCCGGCGCCGAGCACGACGACGACGAGCGCGAGCCAGAGCGGCCGGTAGTCGCGCGTGCTGTCGTCGAGCGGACCGCGCGGCGGCGCCAGGTCCTGCGTCGCGCGCGCCTGGTCGACCATCGCGACCGTGAGCGGGATCTCCTCCGTGAACATCTCCTTCGGCCCCGCCGCCTGCTCGCCCGCCCCCGCTCCTGCTGCCGAACCGGTGCCCGTTCCGGTGGCCGAAGCCGAAGCCGTTCCCGTTCCAGTGCCAGAACCCGAACCCGTTGCCGCACCGGAAGCCGATCCCGCGCCGCTGGCCGCCGCCGTCGCGCTTCCGGGAGCGGGAGCGGGAGACGCGTTGAGGTCCGTGACCTCGAGGCGAAGCGGCGGAATGCGGTGCTTGCCGCTGCCGGGCGCCTGCAGCGTGTAGTGCTGCACCTCGACCGACGCGCCGTCGTCGCGCCGGCTCGTCTCGTGGTTCCAGCCGGCCACCGTGAACCGGCCGAGCTGCTCGCTCTCGAACGGCGCCGACACCATCACGCCCGGCTGCGCCACGATCGTCAGCTCGAGGTGGATCGGATCGCCCAGCGCGGGCGCGGTCGGCCACACCTTCACCGTGGCCTTGACCGGTCCCTCCTCGGTCACCTTGGTCACCGCGTCGGCCGGCGCCGTCACCTCCTCGTGCTTGCCGCCGCCCTTCGCCCCGCCACCACTGCACGCGCCGCCCGCCATCGCCGCAGCCGCGACCATCGCCGCCAGCAGCGCCCCGCGCGTCACGCCAGGCGCGCGCGCGCGCCGCACCGCCGCGTCTCCTTCGTGGCCGGTCTCGGTCGTCATCGGTGCGCCATCCTCCGCTCGCGCTCGCGGAAGAACCGCAGGAGCGGATCGACGACCGAGCCCTGCGCATCGATCGTCATCATGTCGACGCCGCTCGACCGCAGGCCCTCGGTCAGCCGCGCCAGCCGCGCCTCGGTCTCGCGCGCGACCTCGGCCCGGTACGCCGCCGACCGGGTGTCGACGAGCCGGGTCGCGCCGGTCTCGGCGTCCTCGAGCGTCACCAGCCCGGCCGGCTCGAGCACCTGCTCGCGCGGATCGGTCACCACCGCGGCCACGACGTCGTGCTTGCGGTTCGCGTTGCGCAGCACTTCCAGATAGCCGTCGTCGAGGAAGTCGGAGATGAGGAACATCACCGTGCGCCGCGGCAGCACCTTGCGGCAGAACTCGAGCGCCGCCGCGATGCTCGTCGACGTCCGCGGCGTCTGCGCGGTCTGCCCCTGCAGCTTGCGGAACCAGGCCCAGATCCGCCGCGGCAGGTCGGCGGCGCGGAAGCGCGGCGCCGCCGTCCCCGGCGCGTCCTGGCCGCGCGCGAACACCTCGCGGATGATGCGCAGCGCGTGCTTGTCGCCCTTGCGCGGCGGGATGTACGTGTCGGCCGCGCCGTGGAACAGCAAGAGCCCGACCTTGTCGCCGCTCTCGACCGCCGACAGCGCGAGCAGCGCGCACAGCTCGACGGCGGCCTCGAGCTTGCTGCGCCGCCCCGAGCCGAAGTCCTGCGAGTGGCTGACGTCGCAGACCAGCATCACCGTCAGCTCGCGCTCCTCGACGTAGCGCTTGACGAACGGCTCGCCGGTGCGGGCGGTGACGTTCCAGTCGATGGTGCGGACGTCGTCGCCGGGGACGTACGGGCGCACCTCGTCGAACTCCATGCCGCGTCCCTTGAAGACCGACAGGTACGCGCCCGCCATCACGTTGGCCACCTGGCGGCCGGTGACGAACTGGATGCGCTTGACCTCGCGCGCGAGCTCGGCAGGTAGCATGGCCGGCGGGCGGTCAGGGAACCGCGACGTTCTCGAGGATCTGCGAGACCAGGTGATCGGCCGTCTTGCCCTGCGCCTCGGCCTCGTAGCTGGGCAGCACGCGGTGGCGCAGCACGTCGGCGGCGACCGTCTTCACGTCGTGCGGGCTGACGTAGCTGCGGCCGGCCAGGAGCGCGTGCGCCTTGGCCACCTTGATGAGGGCGATCGAGCCGCGCACCGACGCGCCGTTGTCGATCAGGTTCGCCATCGCGGCGAGGCCGGCGCCCTTCGGATCGCGGGTCGCGCTGACGACGTCGACGGCGTACCGCTTGACCTTGTCGTCGACGAAGACCTGGCGGACCACGTCGCGGGCGGCGAGGATCTCGTCGGTCGTCATCATCGCGGTCGCGGTCGGCTCGGAGGCGGCGCCGGCCATGCGGTCGAGGATGCGGACCTCGTCGTCCTTGGTCGGGTAGCCGACGCGGATCTTGAGCATGAAGCGATCGAGCTGTGCCTCGGGCAGCGGGTAGGTGCCCTCCTGCTCGATCGGGTTCTGGGTGGCGAGGACGAGGAACGGGTCGGCGAGCTTGAAGGTGTGCTCGCCGAGGGTGACCTGCCGCTCCTGCATCGCCTCGAGCAGCGCCGACTGCACCTTGGCGGGCGCGCGGTTGATCTCGTCGGCGAGGATGAAGTTGCCGAACACCGGGCCCTTGCGGACCGAGTAGGTGCCCTCGCGCGGGTTGAAGACCTGGGTGCCGACGACGTCGCCGGGCAGCATGTCGGGGGTGAACTGGATGCGCGAGAAGCTGCCGTGGATCGCGTCGGCGAGCGTGCGGACGACCAGCGTCTTGGCCAGGCCGGGCACGCCCTCGAGCAGCACGTGGCCGCCGGCGAGCAGGCCGAGCAGCAGCCGGTGGAGCATGTCGTCCTGGCCGACGAGCACCTTGCCCACCTCGGCCTTGAGGGTGGCAAAGCGGCCCTGGAACCTCGCGACGTCTTCGGTCAGTCGATCGGACATCTCTTCCTCGAAAGCTCAATGAATCTCGCCGTTAGCGCCGCTGATCTAGGTCGGCACGGGCGCTTTGTCAACTGGACCCACCCCCCGCCTATTCCCGCCCGGCGACAGAAGCGGGATCACCTCGCGGGGCTCGGCACGAGGCCACGAGTCGCCACCGCGATCACCGTCGGACGCGCACGCCGGGACGAACCGGTGCTCTCGGCTCCTCACACGGTTGGCCAGAAGGCCAACCCTCTCGTCGGTCGATCGATCGGGCCCGAGGAGTACCGCGGGACCGAGCTCGGTCAGAGCAACCCCGCGCCGAGCTCCGCTCGGACGCCTAGCGCGCCGGCGGCGCGGACAGCTCCGCGAGCGCTCGCTCGATGCCGGCGACGTCGGTGGCGCGGGCGATCGCCACGGCGGCGGCGCGCAGAGCCTCGGGCGAGTCGCACGCCTCGACCCTCGCAACGAGCGAGGCAACAGCGGCGCCGCGGCCGTCGAGCAGCGCCAGCACGATCGCCCGCGCCGCCTCGATGCGGCCCTGGAGCAAGCCTCTCGCCTCGCCTTCCGCGAGGCCCTTCGCTTCCCCTTCCGCGAGGCCCTTCGCCTCTCCCTCCGCGAGGCCCTTCGCCTCACCTTCCGCGAGGCCCTCCCGGCGACCCGCGTCGCGGACCTCGGCGTAGCGGCGGCCCAGCGGACTCTTGAACTCGTAGTTGTCCGGCAACATCTCATCCTCCAGGATCCGCTGCCCGATCTCGTCGAGCAGGCGCCAGATCGCATCGTAGCAGACCGCTGCCATCGCGGCGGGGAGGACCTCCAGCGCGGCGGCCACCGCGGTGATCGATTCCCGCCCGTCGGCACGAGGTCCGTGCGCGAGGACCGACAGCACGGCGAGCCACGGCTCTCGCCTCGCGCGATCGACGGAGACTCGCGGCACGCGGTCCGCGCCGATGACGATCGGTACGAACGGCGACCCCGGCTGGAGTCCCGTGATCGGCGTGGCGGCCCAGCGCGCGACCGCGCGGTCGGCCGCCAGCACCACCAGGCAGACGGGACAGCGCAGTCGGGCGTGGAGCGCCGCGCTGTAGAGCGGCCACCGGAACGGCTTGTCGTCGTCGTGGGCCCGCTGGATCTCGACGATGATCCCCATCACCATCCGCCGGTCCGGGGCGGGGCCCCGCAGCGCGACGACCAGATCGGCCCGCAGCTCGATCGGCTGGTTGAGGCTGCTGTCGGCGACCTCGACCGTCTCGAACGGAGGCAGCTCCAGGCCCACCACCTCGCGCAGCA
>DASZXE010000267.1:0-2724 GCA_035546475.1 Kofleriaceae bacterium | reverse complement strand
GCCCGCCGCTCGCGCGAGCGGCGGGCGAGCTGGTGCGCACGCCCAGCTACCACGGCCCCGCCCGCTGGGCGCTCGGCGAGCTCGCCATCGACGGCGCCTGACCCGCCGCCGCGCCGCCGCGCCGCCGCGCCGCGCCTGACGCCCGCCTCCCGCCGTGGTACACGACGACACGCGCGAGAGTGGCGGAACTGGTAGACGCGCCGGATTTAGGTTCCGGTGTCGAAAGACGTGCGGGTTCGAGTCCCGCCTCTCGCACGGCCTCTGCGCGCGGGGCGCCGCGGCTCAGCGCGGGAAGAGCGTGTCGCGCTGCGCGATGAGCTGCGCGCAGGTCGTCCCCGGCGGCACGCGCACCGCGCGGAACGATGACGGGTTGCCCGGCTGCTGGGTGACGACCGGGTTCAGGTTCTTCACCGCGCCGACCTCGGCCGGCGTGCACGGTCCGCCGTTCGCGAGGTGGCAGCCGAGGATGCCCTGCTCGAGGCTCGCGTCGATGTCGCCGATCATCAGGTCCGACGAGAAGACCTGGCCGGCGAGCGAGAAGCGCGTGCGCAGCGTGACGTAGACCTCGTCGAGATCGACGGCGGGCACGTTCGACGCCCGCACGGTCGCGCCCGGCTTCTCGTCGGCCTCCTGGTCGCACGCGCAGTTCGCGCCGATCGCGAGGTTGCACGGCGTGTCGATCGACGGCGGACAGAAGCGGAAGTTGCCGCTCGCGTCGGCCTCCGGCAGCGGCGACGTCGCGATCGTGCGCGGCTCGAGCACGGCGCCGAGCACGAGCACGAACTGATCGGTCGTCAGCGTCGCGCAGGTCTGGTCCGCCGACGACAGCGTGCCGCGGCCGGTGACGCCGGCGACCGACGCCACCGTCGCCTGCGGGACCTCGAAGTGGATCGGCCGGTCCTGGCCGGCGATCGGCACGTCCGGGATCTGGATCGCGCACGCCGACGCCACGACGTCGACGGCGGTGCCGTGCTGCACGAGGTCGAGCGCGATCAGCAGCTCGGCGGTGGTGTCGACCTCGACGAGGCCCGAGGCGTCGACGTGGACGTTCAGCGTGCCGAGCACCGCGGCGCGGCCGTCGAGATCGAAGGTGCCGCCGGACACGCACTGGTCGCCGAAGACGCGCGCGTCGGTGTCGTTGCTCGCGCCGCCGGAGCCGCAGGCGGCGAGCGCGACGGCCAGCACGCCGACCCCGACCCCGACCCCGACGCCGGCGCCGAAACGGGCCCGGCAGACCTCGGCAGCGCGGCGAACCATCGAGCCACCATACACCGTTGCCGCCCCGCGCCGGCCGGTGATATCTGCGCTCCCGTGTCCGGCTCCGATCGCACGCGCGCCGCCGCCGCCGTGATCGCGATCGCGGCCGCGGCCGCCGGCCCGGCCCACGCGAGCCCCGTCGACGTCTTCGGCCTCGGCAGCCGCGACGCCGCCCAGGCCGGCGCCGGCGTCGCCTCCGTCGACGACGCCGCCGCGCCGCTCGTCAACCCGGCCGGCCTCGCCCGCGCGCGGGGCAAGCGCTTCACGATCGGCGCGCTCGCCGCCTTCGCCAACCTGTCGATCGACGAGCGCCACACCGGCCTCGACGAGCCGGTCGGCGGCCTGTTCGCGCTGACCGCCCCCGCGCCGCTCGGCGGTCCGCTCGCCGGACGCCTGCACGTCGGCCTGTCGATGTTCATCCTGCCCGGCTCGGTCGCGCGCATCATCGCCCGCTTCCCCGACGAGCCGTTCTATCCGTACTACCAGGGCCGCACCGAGCGGATGGTGATCCTGCCGGCGCTCGCCGCCCGCGTGCGCGACGATCTCGAGGTCGGCGTGGCCGCCAACTTCCTCGCCGGGCTGGGTGGCGGCCTCACCGCCGGCGAGGGCGAGACCCGCGCGATCGAGGCGCGCGCCGACGAGCGGGTGCCGTCGGTCGCCCGCGTGATCGCCGGCGTCACCTGGGCGCCGCGCGCCGACCTGCGCCTCGGCCTCGCGGTCCGCCAGCGCTTCGAGGTCCCGTTCTCGACGGTCGCGCGCACCGAGGTCGCCGGCGAGCCGATCGACCTCGACCTGTCGGCGAGCGGCCAGTTCTCGCCGGCGCAGGCGACCGCCGGCGTCACCTGGTCGCGCGGCGGCTCGCACGCGAGCCTCGACGTCACCTACGCCCGCTGGTCGACCTACCCGGGCCCGTTCGTCGAGGTGAAGAGCGCGCTGCCGCTGGTGGGCCCGCTCGCGGCCGCGCTGCCGGCGGTGCCGTGGCACGACACGTTCGCCGCGCGCGCCGGCGGCGAGCTCGACCTCGGCCGCGTGCTCCTGCGCGGCGGCTACGGCTTCGAGACGTCGCCGGTGCCCGCCGACCAGCCGGGCGTCACCAACCTGCTCGACGGCCGCAAGCACACGGTCGCGATCGGCCTCGGCTGGCGGTGGCCGCGCGCGCTCGGCGGCAAGGGCGCGCGCCTCGACGTCCACCTGCAGGCGCAGCTCGTCGCCGACCGCCGGATGCGCAAGACCCTGCTCGCCACCGGCGACGACGGCGGCTCGTTCGACGGCCTGCGCGACGAGGTCGTCGACGATCCGAACGATCCGGCGACGCTCGGCGTGCAGGTGTCGAACCCGGGCTACCCGTCGATCACGAGCGGCGGCCAGGTCTTCTCCGGCGGGCTCACGCTGGAGGTCGGCCTGTGAGGCGCGCGGCCGGCGCCGCGGCCGCCGCCGCCGCGGTGGCACTGTCCGCTTTCCGGACAG
>DASZXE010000266.1:0-1670 GCA_035546475.1 Kofleriaceae bacterium | reverse complement strand
GGCGAGCGCCATCAGCTCGCGGGTGCCGATCTCGATCGTCACCTTCGCCGGCGCGCGCGAGCCGGTGACCGCGACGCCGTCGGCGGGCAGGAACGCGAGCCGCGTCTGGCCGATCGCGATCTCGTCGCCGGCCTCGAGCCGGTGGAGGGTGACGAGCTGGCCGTTGACGAGCGTCTTGTTGCGGCTGCCCTCGTCGACGACGCAGAGCGCGCCGTCGCGCAGCTCGAGCGAGCAGTGGCGGCGCGACACCGCCGGATCGCTCAGTTGCGCCGCGTTGTCGTCGCCGCGGCCGATGCCGCCGCCGCGCACCGGGATGTCGAACTCGCGCCCGAGGTCGGGGCCGTCGATGACGATCAGGCGAGCCAGCGGCACGGCTCATCGTACCGCACGGCCGGCGGCGGGCGACCACGCGGCGAGCCGCCGTGACAGCGCTTGTGATCGCGGCGGCGTGAACCGTCGCGCGGCGCCGAGCAACGCGGCGACCTGGCGCCGCGGGCGGTGGAGCGCGACGGACAAACGCGCTACACACGATCCATGAGGATGGTCCTGGGTCTCGTGGTGCTCGCCGCGTGCGGGGGCACTCCCAAGCCCGTCTCCGACGAGGGCACCGGCTCCGGCTCCGCGGCCGGCAGCGGCTCGGGCTCCGGCTCGGCGGGTCCGCCGATCGCGCAGACGTTGCTCGACTTCTCGGCGAGCGGCTTCGACGCCGCCACCCACCCGCAGAGCAAGGTCTACCTCGAGGTCACCAACCACAACGGCGCGATGCAGTCGTACGAGGTCGGCGAGGTCGGCGCGGCGTGCGCGGGCGAGGCCGGCAACGGCGCCGACATCGTCACCGCGATGAAGTGCGACGCGAACGGCACCGGCGCCGAGCTGCGCGCGGTCTACCGCGGCACCGACATCATCGTGCTGCGACGCAACTACACGCCCGACGACGATCCGGCCGACGCCGAGCTGTCGTTCCGCGAGGTCATGCGCGTGCCGGTCCCGCCCGGCTCGAGCGTCAAGCCGGCGCGCTGAGCGCGATCGCGGCGGCGCACCGCGGCCACGCGTCAGGGCAGGAGGCGCGCGCGCTCCGACGACGTCGGCAGCCGGCAGGTGTCGTACTTGCCGAACAGGCGGTAGCGGACCTTCGCGACCAGCCAGTAGAACGGATCGAGCAGGAAGGCGGGCAGCCAGCGGAAGGCGTACGCCCACCGCCACGGGCGCGTCAGGTGGCGCGCGACGTGGAGGAACGCCTTGCTGCGCAGGTAGACCTTGCCGCGATCGACGAGGACGACCGTCTCGACGCGCGTCGGGATGCGCGGGTGCAGCGCGCGGAGGCGCTCGGCGGTCTCGCCCTGCAGCGGCGCGTAGTGGACGCGGCCGCGGTCGCGCTGGATGAGGAAGCGCACGGCCTTCGCGCACAGGCCGCAGACGCCGTCGTAGAGGATGATGCTGTCGGGGAGCGCGGCGGCGGCGGGCGCGGGCTCGGCGGCGCGCGACGGGGCGGGCGGGCGCTCCACGTCGGGCGGCGTCGTCGGTCCGGTGTCGGCCGACGGCGCGGGCGCGGGTTCGGCGGCGGCGCTCACCACGTCAGGGTAGCAGGTCGCCGGTGCGGGTCTCGCGATCGGCTGCGCTGCACGGGCCACGCAGGTTGGATGCGGCGCGCCGGCGGTCGGCAGAGAGGC
>DASZXE010000265.1:0-7975 GCA_035546475.1 Kofleriaceae bacterium | reverse complement strand
CTACATCGCCGCCGGCGACGTCTACCAGGTCAACCTGGCCCGCCGCCTCGTCGCGCCGCTCGCCCGCGACGGCGACGCGCTCGCCCTCTACGCCGCCCTCGCCGCCGCGGCGCCCGCGCCGTTCGGCGCCCTGCTCGAGACCGACGGCGCGCGCCTCGTCTCCGGCTCGCCCGAGCGCTTCCTCGCCCGCGCCGGGCGCGGCGCCCGCGTCGAGACCCGGCCGATCAAGGGCACCCGCCCGCGCACCGGCGACGCCGCGGCCGATCGCGCGCGCGCGGCCGACCTCGCCAGCCACCCGAAGGACGCCGCCGAGCACCTGATGATCGTCGACCTCGAGCGCAACGACCTCGGCCGCGTCGCCCGCACCGGCACGGTCACGGTCGATCGCCTCGGCTACATCGTCGAGCTGCCGGCGCTCTACCACCTGGTGTCGACGGTCTCCGCCGACCTCCGCGACGACGTCGACTGGGCCGCGCTCCTGCGCGCGACTTTCCCCGGCGGCTCGATCACCGGCGCGCCGAAGATCCGCGCGCTCGAGATCATCGACGAGCTCGAGCCCGCGCGCCGCGGCCCCTACTGCGGCGCGCTCGGCTGGATGGGGCAGGGCGGCGCGTTCGACCTCGCGATCGCGATCCGCGTCGCCACGCTCACGCCGCGCGAGCTCCGCCTCCACGTCGGCGGCGGCATCGTCGCCGACAGCGACCCCGCCGCCGAGCTCGCCGAGACCGACGACAAGGCCGCCGGCTGGCGCGCCGCCCTCGCCACCCTCGCCGCCGCCGCGGTCGCGCGCTCACGGTAGCGCGCGGCGGACGAAGGTGAGCGCGCCGGCGCGGACCGGCACCTCGGTGATCGTGAACGGCGACGAGCCGGGGACCGTGCCGGTCAGCGTGTAGCTGCCGGCGGGCACGTCGAGCATGAGCGCCACGCCGGCCGCGCCGGTGCCGGCGTCGGTCTGCCAGCTCGTCGCGCCGCCGGCGTCGTAGAGCACCGGGAACGTCGCGCCGCCGAGCTGGTCGAAGCTCACGTCCTGCGCCGGCCCGCCCGCCTGCTCCTCGACGTAGATCGCGATCGCGCCCTGGGTCAGCGGCGGCCCGCCGACCGCCAGCAGCAGGTCGTCGAACGGCTCCACGTGCATCGCGCGCACCGCGATCGGACCGCCCGGCTCGACGCGCGACACGCCGGGCACCAGCGTCGCCGTCGTCTCGCCGACGTCGACGATCGCGGCCTGCGCGAGCGACAGGTCGAAGCGGCCGTTCGCGTCGGTGGTCACCGTCGGCCCGTCCTCGACCCGCACGCGCACGCCGGCGACATCGGCGGTCGCCGGGCACGCATCGGGCGCGCGCAGGTCGTCGACCACGCACAGCCGGCCGTTGCCGCCGCTGCTCGCGTCCACGCTCGTGCCGCCGTCGGGATGGGTGCCGCCGCCGGGGCCGCCGCCGGGCGGGCGCACGACCCAGTCGTCCTCGCTGCCCGAGCAGCCGGCCGCCGCGACAGCCCCGAGCGCCGCCAGCACGCACGCGCCGGCCACCGCCCACCGTTCGCCCGTGAAGCGCCGCGCCTGCATGCCTCGAGCATACCGCGGCCCCCGCCACCGCCCCACTTCCGCGACTCGCCTCGCCTCGCCTCGCCTCGCCGCGCCTCGCCTCGCGCTACGCGTCCGGCGCCGCCGTCGACACCGTCGCCGCCGCCAGCTTCTTCGGCTCCTTGCCGACGTCGAGGAACATCAGCCCGACGCCGACGACGAGCGCGACGTCCGCCACGTTGAACACCGGCCACTCGTGCGTCTTGTAGCGCCACAGGACGAAGTCGGTGACCACGCCGAAGTACATGCGATCGACGAGGTTGCCGATCGCGCCGCCCGCCACCAGCCCGAGCGCCCACAGCAGCGCCCGCTGGTGCTCGCGCGCCCGCTGCACCATCCACACCATCGCCGCCACCGCGAGGATGCCGATCACGCTCAGGAACACGCGCGCGCCGGTCTGGCCGTGGAACAGCCCGAACGCCGAGCCGGGGTTGAACGACAGCCGCCAGTCCCAGTAGTTGTCGACGACCGACACCGCGGTGCCGACGCACCGCCGCGCCACGATGTCGCCGGGGATCGAACAGCCGGACGGGTGCACCGGCAGGCTGTGGCGCGCCCACACCTTGCTCGCCTGATCGGCGGTCACCGTCAGGAACGCGACCAGCAGGAAGATCTTCCACCGACGAGGCATCGCCACGACTCTAACCCGCCGCCCCGGCCGATGCCCGCGCGGCCAGCGCGTCCGCGCAGCGCAGGCAGACGTCGGCCGGCTCCTTCGCGAGCTCGTCGAACCACTTCCAGCACCGCTCGCAGCGGTGGCCGCCGTGCTCGGCGACGTCGACGCGCGGCTCGCCCTCGGTCACGCCGATCGCCACCGCCGAGACGATGAACAGATCGGCGAGCTCCGCCTGGTGGCGGGCGAGCACCGCGTGATCCGCCGCCGGCGCGTGCAGCGTGACCCGCGCGTCGCTCGACTTGTGCTTCGCCGCGCGGAACGGCTCGAGCGCCTTCGTCACCCGCTCGCGCCACGCGCGCAGCACCGCGAAGTCGGCCGCCAGCGGATCGTCGGCGGCGAGCGCGCGCCCCGCCGGATAGGTCGCGACGTGCACCGACGCCGGATCGCCCGCGCGCCGCGGCAGGTGGCGCCACAGGTCCTCGGCGGTGAAGCAGAGGATCGGCGCCGCCAGCAGCGTGATCGCGCGGACCGCCTCGTACTGCACCACCTGCGCCGCCCGCCGCCGGCCCGACTCGCGCGCGTCGGTGTAGAGCCGGTCCTTCGTGACGTCGCCGTAGAACGCCGACAGCTCGACGGTGACGAAGTCCACCAGCGCGCGGTGGACCGCGTGCAGCTCGTACCTCTCGTAGTGCGCGACCACGCGCGCGACCAGATCGTCGACGCGATCGAGCATGTGGCGGTCGACCGCCTGGCCGTGCTGCTGCACGACCTCGCGGCCGTGACGGTCGGGCGCGAAGTCGTTCAGGTTGCCGAGCAGGAAGCGGGCGGTGTTGCGCAGCTTCCGGTACCACTCGGCGAGCCCGTCGAGGAGCTGCTGCGAGTACGGGATGTCGGAGCGGAAGTCGACCGAGCCGACCCACAGCCGGAACATCTCCGCCCCCGACTTCTTGATGACCGCCTCGGGCTCGACGTAGGTGACCTTCTTCCCCTCGGCGCGCGCCTTCTCGATCGCGCTCTTCGAGTACGGGTTGCCGTGCTCGTCGAGGACGAAGCCGTGCGTCAGGCACTCGCGGTACGGGCTCTTCGCGGTCAGCACCACGCCGGTGAGCAGCGAGCTGTGGAACCAGCCGCGGTGCTGGTCGGAGCCCTCGAGGTAGAGGTCGATCGCGCCGTGGCCGTCGGGATCGCGGTCGGCCATCGCCAGCCACGACACGCCCGACTCGAACCAGACGTCGACGATGCTGTGCTCCTTGTCCCACTCCTCCGGCCCCGTGCCGCACGTGCAGCGGGTGCCGGGCGGCACCAGCTCGGCGGCTGGCCGCGTCCACCACGCGCTCGCGCCCTCGCGGCCGAACAGCTCGGCGACGTACTCCATCGTCTCCGCGTCGAGGTGCGCCTGGCCGCAGCCCCGGCAGTGGAACGCCGGGATCGGCGTGCCCCACAGCCGCTGGCGCGACAGCACCCAGTCGGGGCGGCCCTCGATCATCGCGTGGATGCGGTTCTCGCCCCACGGCGGGATCCACTCGACCTCGTCGCGGATCGCGTGCAGCGCCTTCGCGCGCAGGTCGGCGTGATCGATCGCCGCGAACCACTGCGTCGTCGCGCGGAACAGGATCGGCTGCTTGCACCGCCAGCAGTGCGGGTAGTCGTGCTCGAGGGTCTCGCCCTTCCGGTTCAGCAGCGCGCCCGAGGCGTGCAGGTGCTCGACGACGAGCGGGTTGGCCTCGGTCGTCGTCTTGCCGCGCAGCCAGGCCGGCGCCTCGTCGGTGTAGCGGCCGGCGTCGTCGACCGGCGCGTACGGCGGCAGCCCGTGGGCGAGGCCGGTCCGGTAGTCGTCGGCGCCGTGGCCCGGCGCGGTGTGGACGAGGCCGGTGCCCTGCTCGGCGGTGACGTAGTCGGCGAACCACAGCCGGAACGACGGGCCGGATGCGTCGTCGATCGGCTCGAGGAACGGGTGGACGTAGCGCGCGCCCTCGAGGGCCCGCAGCGCGCCGGCGGCGAGCGGGACCGCGTGCGCGGCCGCGTCGGGCGTGCCGATCGCCGCCGCGAACTTCTCGGCGAGCGCCGCCGCGCAGATCAGCCACTCGCCGGGCACCGGCGACGGCAGCGCGACGTAGGCGAGCTCCGGGTGGGCGACGATCGCCAGGTTGGCGGGGAGCGTCCACGGCGTGGTCGTCCAGATCGGCAGCGCGACGGTGCCGCCGGCCAGCCGCGCGTCGAGCACGCCGGCGTCGACGCCGGGCACCGCGAACCGCACGTAGATCGAGGGCGACGTCTTGCGCGCGTACTCGATCTCCGCCTCGGCGAGCGCGGTCTTGTCCCGCGGGCACCAGTAGACCGGCTTCTTGCCGCGGTAGAGGTAGCCGCCGCGCGCGAACGCCGCCAGCGCGCGCACGATCGCGCGCTCGTAGCCGTGGTCGAGCGTCAGGTACGGGTGCTCCCAGTCGCCGAACACGCCCAGCCGCTGGAACTCGCGCCGCTGGATGTCGACGAAGCGGCGGGCGTACGCCTCGCACGCGGCGCGCACCTCGGCCTGGCTCATCGCGGCGCGCCGGTCGCCGAGCTCGCGCTCGACGGCGAGCTCGATCGGCAGGCCGTGGGTGTCCCAGCCCGGCACGTACGGCGCGTCCTGCCCCATCATCGTCTTGTGCTTGACGACGATGTCCTTCAGCACCTTGTTGAGGATGTGCCCGTAGTGGATGTGGCCGTTGGAGTAGGGCGGGCCGTCGTGGAGGACGAACGGCGGCTTGCCCGCGCGGTCGGCGCGGATCGCCTCGTAGATGCCGGCCTGCGCCCACTCGGCGAGCAGCTCCGGCTCGCGCTTGGCCAGGTCACCGCGCATCGGGAACGCGGTGTCCGGCAGGTTGACGGTGTCCTTGTACGTACCCTGGCCCGAGGCCGACATGATGCGGCACGCTACCACGAGCGCGCGCGCCGGCCCGGTGGCCGGGCGGCTCCTGCGGTAGGTTGCGGCATGAGCGACGCCGCGCCCCGCGCCTCGTGGGACCAGTACTTCATGAACATCGCCCAGGTGGTGGCGACCCGCTCGACCTGTCCGCGCAAGTACGTCGGCGCGGTGATCGTGCGCAACCGGACGATCCTGTCGACCGGCTACAACGGCTCGATCCGCGGCATGCCGCACTGCTCGGACGTCGGCCACATGATGGAGGACGGCCACTGCGTCGCCACGATCCACGCCGAGGCCAACGCGATCATCCAGGCCGCGCGCAACGGCGTGATGATCGAGGGCGCCGACGTCTATGTCACCGCGTCGCCGTGCTGGAACTGCTTCAAGCAGATCGCCAACGCGGGGGTGAAGCGGATCGTCTACGGCGAGTTCTACCGGGACGTGCGCATCTTCGAGGTCGCGCAGCATATCGGCATCGAGCTCCTGCACCTGCCGGTGGCCGCGGTCGCGCCGGTGCCGGCGGCGCCGCCGGCGACCCCGCCGGGGTGATCGGGCGGCCCCTTTCGGGATCCGGTCACGACCCCGTCAGGAGCGCCTTCTTTCTTGATCCGGGGCCGGCGCTCGCCTAGCCTGGCGCTCCCTTGCAGCCCCGGAAGCTCCTCGTCCTCGGTGCGATCGCCCTCGGCGTGCTCACCGGTCCGCTGGCCTCCGAGACGTTCGGCACCCCGAGCGCGGAGGCGCGACCCGCGAAGGCGGCGAAGCCCGCGAAGGCGCCGAGGGGCGCCAGGGCGAAGGGCCCGAAGACCGCCAGGGAGGCGCGCGGCAAGGGCCGCGCCGGGCGGGCCACGTCGGTGCGCGAGCGCGCCGACGGCGAGAGCGCCGGCCGCCACCACCGCGACAAGGGCCGCATGCGGATGTGCCACGACGTGGTCACCGGCAGCGGCCGCCACAAGCGCACCCGCAAGCGGTGCGGCTTCATCAAGGTCTTCTCCGGCCACGGCGTCGCGCAGTCGGAGCTGCGCACCGCGCCGCTCGACCGGCCGTCCGGCGACGTCTGGGTCTACGCGGAGAACCTGAACGAGGAGCAGCGGGTCAACATCTACCGGCCCGACGGCCAGTTCGACGAGGACGCGCTGGCCAAGCTCGACGTCATCTTCCGCTGCAAGCGCACCCAGGAGGTGCGCGCGCTCGATCCGCGCCTGTACGAGCAGCTCTCGCGGATGGAGGACCACTTCGGCAAGGTGCGGGCGACGGTGATCTCCGGCTTCCGCTTCGCCGAGCGCTCGTCGAGCCGCCACTACCACGCGTCGGCGATCGACATCCGCCTCGACGGCGTCGGCCTGCGCGACATGTACGACTACGCGCAGACGCTCGACCTCGGCGGCATGGGCATGGGCATCTACCCGCACTCGAACTTCATCCACGTCGACTACCGCGCGCCCGGCGAGCCGAGCTACCGGTGGACCGACTACAGCGGCGCCGGCTCGAGCGAGGCGGCCCGCCGCGGCGCCCACAAGCTGCCCGGCCGCACCGCCCGCGCCCACCGCCCCACGAGCTGACCCGCGCCATGAGCGGGCGGTCGCTGTGGGCGTGGGGGACGGTCGACCGGTTCCCCGACGACGAGGCGCGCCGGCGGCTGGCGCAGGCCGCGCGGATGCTGACCGGCGAGGCGCCGACCTTGCTGGCCTTGCCGCGCGACGAGGACGCGCGGGTGCCGGAGGCGCGGCTCGCGGCGCCGCCGGCGCTGGCGGCGATCGCGTCGGGCGAGCGGCGCGACCGGGCGGCGCACGCGTACGGCCGCGGGTATCCGGATCTGGTGCGCGGCTTCGGCGGCGACTTCGCGGCGGCGCCCGATCTGGTGCTGCGCCCGCGGTCGGCGGAGGAGATCGCGGCGGTGCTCGACTGGTGCGCGGACGCGCGCGTCGCGGCGGTGCCGTACGGCGGCGGGACGAGCGTGGTCGGCGGCGTCGAGCTGCCGGTCGCCGCGCGCGACGCCTGGGCCGCGGTCGCGTCGATCGATCTCGGCGCGCTGGCCGGCGTGCACGAGGTCGACGCGGTCTCCGGCGCGGCGCGGATCGGCGCCGGCACGCTCGGGCCCGCGCTCGAGGCGGGGCTGGCGGCGCACGGGCTGACGCTGCGCCACTTCCCGCAGTCGTTCGAGCACTCGACGCTCGGCGGCTGGCTGGCGACGCGCGCGGGCGGCCACCACGCGACCGGGCCGACGCACATCGACGACTTCGTCGAGGCGATGACGGTGGTGACCCCGCGCGGCGTGGTCGCGACGCGCCGCCTGCCGGCGTCGGGCGCCGGCCCCGATCCACACCGGCTGTGGCTCGGCTCCGAGGGCGCGCTCGGCGTGATCGCGGAGGCGTGGATGCGGGTGACGGCGCGGCCGCGCTGGCGGGCGCGGGCGTCGATCAAGTTCGCGCGCTGGGACGACGCGGTCGCGGCGGCGCGCGCGCTGGCCCGCTCGGGGCTGCAGCCGACCAACTGCCGGTTGCTCGATCCGGCCGAGTGCCTGCTCCACCAGGTATCGCTCGACGGCACGAGCGTGCTCTTGCTCGCGTTCGAGTCGGCCGATCATCCGCTCGAGCCGTGGATGGCGCGCGCCGTCGAGCTCGCGCGCGATCACGGCGGCGCGGTGGCGTCGGGGCCGACGTTCGAGGATCGCGCCGCCGATCGCGACGGCGCCCGCGACGACGCCGACCGCTCCGGCTTCGACGGCTCGTGGCGCAAGGCGTTCCTCGACGCGCCGTATCTCCAGTCGGCGTGCGTCTCGATCGGCATCATGGCCGACACCTTCGAGACCGCGTGCACCTGGGCGGCGTTCCCGGCGGCGCACGCGGCCATCACCCTGGCGGCGCGCGAC
>DASZXE010000264.1:0-4539 GCA_035546475.1 Kofleriaceae bacterium | reverse complement strand
CGGTGCCCGGCGGCAGCGAGCTCGACGGCGTCACCAACGTGGTCAGCCACGACCAGTTCGACGCCACCGCGCTGCCGCGCACGCCGCCGTCCGCCGGCCCCGGCGACTACCCGGTCAACTACGGCACCAGCTTCGTGCTCGCCGCCGAGCTGACCCCCGCCGGCGCCCACGCGAAGGCGCTCCTGACCTACGGCAACTCGAGCGACCCCGCCTCGCCCTACTTCCGCGACCAGCTCGAGCTGTTCGCGAAGGGCGAGCTGCGGCCGGTGCTGCGCACCGACGCCGAGATCGCCGCCGACCCCGCCTACACCCTCGAGGAGCTCGTCAGCCCGTGACCCTGTTCTCCCGCCTCCGCGGCGCCGCCATCGGCACCTTCCTCGACGGCGATCGCGTCCGTCACACCCTCGCCGCCGCGCGCCGGCGCGTCCGAGGCGGGCGCCCGACCGTCCACTTCCACCACGACCCCGGCGATCCGTGGAGCCACCTCGCGCTGCAGGTGGCTGTCCGGATCGCGGACACCTACCCGGTCGACGTCGCGTTCCACCTGGTCGGGCCGCCGGCCGCCGACGTCGATCCGGCGCCCGCCCTGCGCGCCGCCTACGCGGTGCGCGACGCCGCCGAGCTGGCGCTCCACTGGGACGTCGAGCCGGCCGGCCACCGCGAGGCGGATCCGGCCCACGTGCGCAGGGCCTGCTCGGTGCTCATCCGCCCGCGCCCCGACCGCGAGCAGCTCGCCATCGCGCTCGAGCTCGGCCGCGCGCTGTGGTCGAACGACGCCAAGGCGCTGACCGCCGCGATCGGCAAGCACGGCAGCGAGGCGACCGGCAGCATCCCGCCGCACCTCGCCGCCGCGTACAGCGCGATGCGCGACGCCGGCTTCTACCAGGCGGCGAGCTTCGGGTACGAGGGCGACTGGTACGCGGGCATCGAGCGGGTCGGCTACCTCGAGGACCGGCTGATCGCCGAGCTGGGTGTCACGCCGCCGCGCCGCGCGCTGGTGCCCCGCCCGGCCTCGGCGCGGCCGCCGGCGAAGATCGCCGGCGCGGGGGCCCGCCCGTCGATCGAGGTCTGGTGGTCGTTCCGCTCGCCCTACTCGTACCTCGCCGTCACCGGCCTCGAGCGGCTCGCCCGCACGATGGCGGTCGACCTGGTCTGGAAGCCGGTGCTGCCGATGCTGACGCGCGGGCTCGCGGTGCCGCGCGCCAAGCGGCTCTACCTCGTCCACGACGCGCATCGGGAGGCCGAGCGTCAGGGCATCCCGTTCGGCCAGATCTGCGATCCGCTCGGCAAGGGCGTCGAGCACGCGATGGCGATCGCGAAGCTGGCGATCGCGCAGGGCCGCGCCCTGCCCTACCTGGCGTCGATCGGGCGCGGCGTGTGGGCCGAGGCGAAGGACCTCACCGACTACGTCGACCTCCGCGGCCTCGTCGAGCGGGCCGGCCTCGACTGGGCCGACGCCCGCGAGGCGCTCGCCGACGAGAGCTGGCGGGTCTGGGCCGCCGACCACGCGGCCGAGCTCAATGCCGCCGGCCTGTGGGGCGTCCCAAGCTTCCGGGTCGGTGATCATGTCGCCTGGGGCCAGGACCGGCTCGACCTGCTCGCCGACCGGCTGCGCCGCCACCTCGCCGCCGTGGCGACGGAGGCGCCGGCCGCCGCGCCGCCGCCACCCGCGTGATCGCGACCGGCACCGCGACCGGTACCGCGACCGGCACCGGGACCGCGGCCACGGGCCGCGCGGCGTCCTCGGCGCGCTCGGTGCGCAGCTCGTGGATGATCATCCGCGCGCCGGCCGCGACCGGCAGCGCGAGCAGCGCGCCGAGGATGCCGAGCAGCGTGCCGCCGATGAGCAGCGCGAGCATGACGACCGCCGGCGACAGCCGCAGCGTGCGGCCGTAGACGCGCGGCACGAGCACGCGGCTCTCGAGCTCCTGGTAGACGAACATCGCGACGAGGACGAAGACCGCGGTGCCGGAGCCGTTCGTTGCCGCCATCGCGACCGCCGGCGCCGTGGCGAGCAGGCCGCCGATGAACGGGATGACGTCGGTCAGCGCGGCGAAGACCGACAGGGACAGCGCGTCGCGCACGCCGAGGCTGAACAGCAGCACGAACGTGAAGGCGAACATCGCCGCCGACGTGATGAGCTGGCCGCGCACGTAGCCGCCGACGATCGTCTCGAGGTTGGGCAGGATGCGGGCGAGCCGCGAGTGGTAGGAGCACGGCACCATCGTGAACAGCGCGCCCCTGGTGCGCTCGCGGTCGGCGAGCAGGTAGAAGGCGAGGAAGACGGTGGCGATGCCGTAGCCGATCGCGGTGATGATGCGCGACGAGTAGCCGAGCAGGTGGGCGGCCGCGCGCGCGGTCAGGTCGCCGACGTGGGCGTGGCGCACCGGCCCGGCGAGCGACGCGAACAGCCGGTGGTGCTCGAGCCAGACGACCAGCTCGTCGCGGCGCCTCGGCGCGTCGCCGAGCAGCCCGAGGAGCTGCGCCATCAACGCCGGCAAGGTCAGCAGCAGGATCGTCGACAGCGCGGCGAGCAGGCTGAAGAAGACCAGCAGCAGCGCCCAGGTCCTGCCGATGCCGCGCCGCTCGAGCGCCGCAACCAGCGGCCCGAGCGTGCCGACGAGCATGAGCGCCACCATCACCAGGAGCGCCACACCCCACAGCTCGCGCAGCAGCCAGCAGCCGGCGACGATCGCACCGACGAGGATCACGGTCCGTGGCGAGATCTCGATGCGCGTCGTGTGGGCGGGGCCCGAGGCCATGGACGCTTGCAACGCAAGTCGCGCGCCAGCGGGAGCGCGGTTCCCGACGGATCCGGCCCGGATCGGGACGACGCGCGAGCGGGGCGCTCAGGCACGTATCCCACGCGCGCACCGTGCGCCCGACGCACGGATCGGGCTCACCCGCCCCGGGCCTCCCGCCGACGCCGCCTGGCATGCGCCCTGCTTGAGCCAGTAGCGATTCTCACCACCAAGGAGACTTCAGATGGCCACCACGTACGGAAACACGGGCTCGATGGGTCACACGGGCTCGATGGGCAACAGCTCGCTCGGCAACGCCAGCTCGTTCGCGAAGGACAAGCTCGACCAGACCTCGGACCAGATCAAGCACGCGGTCGACACCGGCGTCGAGCGTGCCGGTGAGGTCGGCAGCAAGCTGCGCGACAAGCTGGCCGACGCGAAGGACCGCCTCGTCGACGCGAGCGGCACCGTGAAGGACAAGATCCTCGACGCGAAGGACGTGGTGGTCGACCGCGCGGGCTCGGGCGCCACGACGCTCAAGCGTGCGATCAAGGACCACCCGTTCATCGCGATCGGCGTGGCGTTCGGCATCGGCTACATCGCGATGCGGCTCATCCGCCGCTGAGCACGCCGATCGAACGACCACGCGCGGCGCCGGCCCGGGCACCCCGATGGGGCCCGGGCCTCGTCGCGCCACGGGGCACGGAAGTCACGGCCGGTAACGGCCGGTCGCGCCGTTCAGTGGCGCTCGACGGCGTCCGCGACCCGCGCCACGTCCCGCTTGATCGATGCGATCGAGTCCTCGGGCACCAGATCCGCCTCCTGCATCGGCGGACGGCTGCGGTAGAGCACGTAGCCGCCGGTCGCGAGGCCGCCGCCGACGAGCCCGTAGCTCGCCCACATCGGCAGGCCGGTCAGCGCCGCGAGGCCGAGCGCGGCCGCGTGGCCGAGCAGCAGGCCGGCGAGCACGACCGCGCCGGCGGCGATGCCGGTGAGGATGATCGTCTCCTTCAGCGCGCGGATCTCGCTCCGTACCTCGAGCTTGATCTGCTCGCCGTGGGCCGCGACCAGCTCCTTGGCGTCGGACAGGACGCCGCCGAGCAGGTCCTTCGTCGATTCGTCGCGCGGCGGGCGCGCGGTGCCGCTGCCTTCCTTGGACATCATGCGATCGGGACCAGCAAGCGTCGTGCCGCGGCACACGACTTGCTCCGACGGAAGGCATGCCCGATCAAGTCCCGCTCGACCCCGGCCTGATCGACCCCACGGCGCCGCGCACCGGCGCGTCCGCGGCGGACAGCGAGCGCGACCGCGCGCCCGAAGCCGCCTCCGGCTTCATCCCCGGCCCCGACCCCGCGTCGGCGCCCGCGCCCGGCTCCGCCGCCGACGAGATGCGCGCCGTCGAGCGCAAGCTGGCGGTGGCCCGCAACCGCCTCGTCCACCGGCTCGTCGAGGTCAGCCGCCGCGTCGAGCGCGCGAGGGAGAAGCTCGACGTCGTCCACATGATCCGCACGCACCCGTTCGCGGCGGCCGGTCTCGGCCTCGGCGCCGGCGCGCTGCTCGCGCTCCCCGGCAGCGGCAAGGACGCCGACGGACAGCGCCGCGGGCGGACGGTGCCGATGCGGCTCGGGGGCCTGCTCGGCACCCTCGCGGTCGGCCTCGCCCGCGACGCGCTCGGCGCGTGGATCCGCCGCGCCATCGCCGCGCACGACGCCACGGCGGGCGCCGACGCGCACGCCGGAGGCTGAGCCTGGCGCGGCGGCGCGGCTACCCGGCCAGCGCCGCCAGCATCGCCGCCGCC
>DASZXE010000263.1:0-2593 GCA_035546475.1 Kofleriaceae bacterium | reverse complement strand
CGGCGAGCACGAGCGCGAGCGGCCGCCGCCCCGCCACGGTCAGGACTTCCGGACGGCGGCGCGGGCGTCGACGAACGCGACCCGCAGGTCGTAGAGCAGGCTCTGGATGAGCTTCGTCTCCGACTCGTCGAGGTTGCCGCGGGTCTTCACCTCGAGCATGCCGATGACGTCGATGAGGTAGCGGGCGGTGTCGAGGTCGACCTCGATCTCCTCGCTGCCCGGCGCCGGCATGCGGCCGAGCGCGACCATCGCCGAGGAGGCGAGCGAGATGACGTGGGTGGCGAAGTCGACCGGATCGAGGGCGGCCTGGGGCGCCTCGTCGGCGGCCGGCTGTGCGTCCGACATGCGGGCAGTGTAGCGGTATCCGGCGGCGGCGGTGGGGCGGGGGCGCGAGAAGCAGGCGGCAGCGTCGCGAGCGACGCGAGACGGGCACGGGCAGGGGAGAAGCCGGAATGGTCGGGGTGCACCGGGCGTTGTTCCGTGACATCGTCGGAGCGATGGACACGCAGGTCGATCCCGTGCCCCCCACCGGTGCCGCAGCGCCCGAGCTCTCGTCGTCGTCGGTGGCCGCCGCGCAGGCGAGCCCGATGACGCTCGGCGCGGCTCCGGGGTCGGCGCAGGCGCCCGCCGTCCTCGAGGGCGCGCTGCACGAGCTGGCCGCGATGGTCGAGCGCGAGAGCGCGTTCGTCGACCGGGTCACCACCGAGACCGGCAAGGTGGTCATCGGCCAGACGTACATGATCGAGCGGATCCTGATCGGGCTCCTCACCGGCGGCCACTGCCTGATCGAGGGCGTCCCCGGCCTGGCGAAGACGCTGACCGTGAAGACGCTGTCGCAGACGCTGCACGCGAGCTTCCAGCGCATCCAGTTCACGCCCGACCTGCTGCCGGCCGACATCACCGGCACGACGATCTACAACATGCAGACGGCGACCTTCACGCAGAAGAAGGGGCCGCTGTTCGCCAACCTCGTGCTCGCCGACGAGATCAACCGCGCGCCGGCCAAGGTGCAGTCGGCGCTGCTCGAGGCGATGCAGGAGCGGCAGGTCACGATCGGCGACACGACCCACAAGCTGCCCGATCCGTTCCTCGTGCTCGCGACCCAGAACCCGATCGAGCAGGAGGGCACCTTCCCGCTGCCCGAGGCGCAGCTCGATCGCTTCATGCTGCTCATCCGGGTCGGCTACCCGAGCGCCACCGAGGAGCGCGCGATGCTCGACCGGATGGCGGCGCCCGAGATCCCGGTCGCCGCCGAGGTCTGCACGATCGAGCAGGTCAAGGCGGCGCGCCGCGTGGTCGGCCACGTCTACATCGACGACAAGGTCCGCGACTACGTCGTCCACCTGGTGCAGGCGACCCGCGACCCGCGCGCGTACGGCCTGCAGGAGCTGGCGCCGCTCATCGAGTACGGCGCGTCGCCGCGCGCCACGCTCAGCCTCGCGGTCGCGGCGCGCGCGCACGCCTTCCTGCGCCACCGCCCGTACGTGACGCCCGACGACATCAAGGCGATCGCCCTCGACGTGCTGCGCCACCGGGTCGTCATCACCTACGAGGCCGAGGCGGAGGAGATCAGCTCCGAGGACATCATCCGCCGGGTGTTCGAGCACATCCCGGTGCCCTGAGCCGCCCGCCGACCGCCGCCGACCGCCGCCATGCCGATCGTCGCCAGCGAGCTGATCAAGAAGGCCAAAAAGATCGAGATCGCGACCCGGCGGCTCGTCGAGGAGACGCTCGCCGGCCAGTACCACTCGGTCTTCAAGGGGCGCGGCCTCGTCTTCTCCGACGTGCGGCCGTACTACGAGGGCGACGACGTCCGGTCGATCGACTGGAACGTGTCGGCGCGGATGAACGCCGCGCACGTGAAGCAGTTCGTCGAGGAGCGCGACCGCACGGTCAACCTGGTGATCGACATGAGCGCGTCGGGGCTGTTCGGCAGCGCCGGCTCGAGCAAGCGCGAGCTCGCCGCCGAGCTGGCCGCGATGGTCGCGTTCTCGGCGATCCGCAACAACGATCGCGTCGGGCTGTTCCTGCTCACCGACAAGGTCGAGCGCTACCTGCCGCCCAAGAAGGGCAAGCGCCACGTGATGCGGGTCGTCAGCGAGATCCTGTCGTTCCAGCCGACGTCGCGCGCGACCGATCTCGCGTTCGGCCTCGACTTCCTGGCGAAGATCGCGCGGCGGCGCTCGGTCGTCTTCCTCGTCAGCGACTTCCTGTCCGACGGCTGGGAGCGGGCGCTCAAGCTGACCGCGCAGCGCCACGACCTGGTGCCGGTGGTGGTGAGCGACCCGGTCGAGCTGGCGATGCCGGAGATCGGCCTGTGCGCGTTCGAGGACCTCGAGACCGGCGAGGTCGTCGAGTTCGACACCAGTGGCTGGAACGTGCTCGGCTACCGGCGGCAGCTCGAGGCGGACGCGGCGGCGCGCGACGCGGCGCTGCGGCGGCTCAGCGTCGAGACCGTCCTCGTCCGCACCGACCAGCCGTACGTCGACGCGCTGGTGGCGTTCTTCAAGGCGCGCGCGCGGAGGCTGGCGCACGCATGACGTCGCGGCGGGCGGCAGGGCTGGCGGCGCTGGTCGCGGTGGCGGCGCTCGCG
>DASZXE010000262.1:0-10685 GCA_035546475.1 Kofleriaceae bacterium | reverse complement strand
CGCGGCCTGCCGGCGCGCCGCCAGCACCGCGGCGACCGCCGCGATCCGCGCCGGCGGCGGCTCGGCCGGCTGATCGGCGCGCGCGCGCTGGCAGTTGTCGCAGACGCCGCACGCCGCGCCGTCGGTGTAGCCGAAGTAGGTCACCAGCAGGCGCGAGCGGCACAGGTGCGACTGCGCGTAGCGCAGCATCGCCGCCAGCCGCGCGCGGTCCTGCGCCCGCTTCTGCTCGTAGCGGTGGGTCGCGCGGGCGAGCTCCTCGAGCGTCGGCGGCTCGATCGTGAGCGGCACGAACCGCTGCCCGGCCGCCTCCGCCGCGTAGCCGATCTCCTTCAGGAACGAGAGGACGACGCGCGCCTTCTTCGCCGGCGCCATCGCCTTGTCGGCGATCTCGCGGAGGCCGACCGCGTGCTCGAGCTCGAGCGCGACGCCGGGCACCGCCAGCACCGCGCCGTCGCCGTCGGCGAGCCCGTGCTCGCCGGTCGGCGGGTCGGCCGCGGCGGCCTCGACGACGTCCGGCTCGACGCCGGCGCGGAGCTGCAGCTCGGCGGTCGTCTCCGGCTCGCTCGCGTCGACGATCACGGCGCCCGCGACCGCGGCCTCGCCGCCGCGCCGCGCGCCGCCCGCCGCGCGCCCACCGCCCGCGTCGTGGACCGCGATCAGCGCCTCGGCCACCGCGCGCGTCTGCTCCGGCGTCGGGTAGCGGCCGCCGAGGAAGAAGCTCTGGATGCGCTTGTCCTCCGGCTGGTAGAGCAGCACGCAGTTCGCCGGCCGGCCGTCGCGCCCCGCGCGCCCGGCCTCCTGGTAGTAGCTCTCGAGCGAGCCGGGGAAGTTGTAGTGGATGACGAACCGGATGTCCTGCTTGTCGACGCCGAGGCCGAACGCGTTCGTCGCGCAGATCACCCGCGGCTCGCTGCGCTCCATGAACGCGGTCTGCACCCGGTCGCGGTCCTTCGCGCGCATGCGGCCGTGGTAGCGGCCGCACTCGACGCCCTGGCCGTTGAGGAAGTCGGCCAGCGCGTCGACGGTGCGCACGGTCGCCGCGTAGATGATGCCGCTGCCGCGCTGGCGATCGAGGAGCCGCAGCAGGATCGCCTGCTTCTTGCGCTCGCTCGCCGCCTTGATGACGTGGTAGCGGAGGTTCGGCCGATCGAGGCCGATGTCGATCACCGCCGCGCCCGGGATGCCGAGCTGCGCGAGGATGTCGTCCTTGACCTTGGTCGGCGCCGTCGCGGTGAGCGCGAGCACCGGCGGCCGGCTGGCGTGGCCGCCGAGCGGCCCCTGCGGGAGGCTGCGCAGCGCGTCGCCGAGGCCGAGGTAGGCGGGCCGGAAGTCGTGGCCCCACTGCGAGATGCAGTGGGCCTCGTCGACGACGAACAGGGCGACGCGGATGCCGCGCAGCCGCTCGCGGAAGCGCGGCTCGCTGAGCCGCTCGGGCGTGACGTACGCGATGCACGGCCCGCCGCCCGACAGCCGCGCCAGCGCCGACGCCTCGTCGCGCGGCGACAAGGTCGAGTCGAGCCGGACGACGTCGATGCCGAGCTGCTCGAGCTTGTCGTGCTGATCCTTCATGAGCGCGATCAGCGGCGACACCACGAGCGTCACGCCGGCGAGCGCGAGGGCGGGGAGCTGGTAGCAGAGCGACTTGCCGGCGCCGGTCGGCATGATCGCGAGCGTGTCGATGCCGGCGACGACGTTGCGGATCGCGAGCGCCTGCCCGGGGCGGAACGCCTTGATGCCGAACCAGCGGTGGCCGAGCGCCAGCATCCGCGCGTCGGCGTCGGCCTCGCTGGCGGCCAGCGCCTCGGCGGCGGCGAGCGCGGCGTCGGCGTCGGCCGCGGTCCGCTCGACCGGCGCACTGCCCAGGTCGTGCAGCGCGGACTCCGGGGTCGACACCCGAGGATCACCGTCGGAGATCGGCGGCAGCGTGCCCTCCGCCACCCGCTCGCGCCGCCGCGCGCTGTCTTCTCCGTCGTGCTCCCTCCCGGCCATTAGTCCGACTTCACCGCGGGTTCACGACGGGCGCAAGGGGGATTCGGCGGCAAGCGCCCGCCGGCGATCACGCTTGACCGGATCGGGCTCGCATGGTTGTTGCCGTCGGTGTGGTGCCCCACCAAGGTCGCCGCGAATGAAGCCCGATCGTGCGCGAGCGCCCGCCTCGGTCGGGCCTGTGCCGGCCAGACGGCGCGGCTAGGCAGCGCGGACGCGGCCGCTGCGTGACGCTTCCGCGAGCAGCGCCGCGGCGCGGGCGTTCATCGTCCGCTCCTCGGCGTCGTCGCGGTGGTCGTAGCCGAGCAGGTGGCAGAGGCCGTGGGCGGCGAGCACGCGCAGCTCGGCGAGCAGGCCGCGCGCGCCGCGCTGCTTCGCCTGGCGGCGCGCGGTCTCGACGGAGATGATGACGTCGCCGAGCAAGGACGGGTGCAGCGCGCCGCCGGGCCCCTCGCGCTGCGCGAAGGCGAGCACGTCGGTCGGCCGGTCCTTCTTGCGGTAGTCGCGGTTGAGGACGTGGATGGCGGCGTCGTCGGTGAGGCGGAAGCCGGCCTCGAGGTCGTGGCCGGCGGTGCGCGCGGCGGCGGCGACCATGCGGCGGAGCTCGCGCGCGAACGCGGCGCGATCGGCGGGCGCGACCTTGACGAGCCACGGACGCGCGGCCCGGTCGACGGAGACGGAGACCGAGACCGAGACCGACACGGCGGGGACGGCGGACGTCACGGCTGCAGGCGCAGGAGCGAGGCTGCCATCATGTCCGCGACAGCTCCCAGATGCGCGCCTCGACGAACACGCGGTACAGCTCCTCGTCGAGCAGCCCGCGCTTGACGTCGCCGGCCAGGATGTCGAGCGCGCGGTCGACCGGCATCGCCTTCTTGTACGGCCGGTCCTTCGCCGTGAGCGCGTCGTAGATGTCGCTGATCGTCATCATCCGCGCCGGGATCGGGATCTCCGCCGCCTCGAGCTGGTTCGGGTAGCCCGAGCCGTCGAGCTTCTCGTGGTGCGCGCCCGCGATGTCGGGCACGTGGCGGAACTGCCGCCCCCACGGGATCTGCCGGAGGAAGTTGTACGTGTGGACGACGTGGCTCTCGATCTCGAACCGCTCCTCGCGCGTCAACGACCCGCGCATCACCTGCAGCGCGGTCGCCTCCTCGGCGGTGAGGTACGGCCGCTCGTGGCCCTCGGGGTCGACGAACAGGCGGCTGGCGATGTCGGCGATCCGCTCGAAGCCGCCCTGCTCGAGGACGGTCGGCTCGTTGGCGGTCAGGACCCAGCGGATCATCTCGTCGAGCTCGCCGAGCGCGCGCGCCGCCAGCTCGTCGATCGCCGGCAGCTCGTCGGCGTGCCCGCCGTGCACGCAGTCGAGCTTCTTCTTCATCGTCTCGACCTCGAGGCCGCGGCGGATGAGGTGGAACCGCTGCGTGATCAGCTCGCGCTGGTGCTCGTACAGCTTCTTCGCCTTGACCAGCACGTGCTCGCGCACGCCGACCTTGCCGAAGTCGTGGAGGAGCGCCGCGTACTCGATCTGCGTCAGGTCGTCGGCGCTGAAGCGGAGGTCGCGGTACGGGCCGGCGTCGAGGCGATCGGTCGCGCGCGCGAGCCCGACCGTCAGCGCCGCCACCCGCTCGCTGTGGCCCGACGTCGTCGGATCGCGTGACTCGATCGCCATCACCGACGCGCGCACGAAGCCGTCGAACAGCGTGCGCACCTCGGCGTAGAGCTGCGCGTTCTCGAGCGCGATGCCGGCCTGCGACGCCAGCGACGCCGCGTAGGCGACCGAGACGTCGTCGAACGGCACCACGCCGGCGGCGAAGTCGTCGGGCGTCTCCAGCGCCGCGTGGCCGCGCGCGCGCTTGTTGATGAGCTGGATGACGCCGATCACCTCGTCGCGCGCCGAGATCATCGGCACCGTCAGCATCGAGCGGGTCTGGTAGCCGTACTTGTCGTCGAAGCTGCGATCGTGGACGAAGCCCCACGGGTTGTTGCCCTGGCCGGGGGTGTCGAGGTGGTAGAGGTCCGGGATGTTGATCGAGTCGCTGGTCAGCACGCAGGTGCCGACGATCGAGCCGCCCGACACCGACATCGTGAAGCCCTTGGAGTCGATCCGCTTCGAGTCGTTCTGGCTGCACATGAAGCGCAGCGCGCGGCCCTGCTCGGCGTCGCCCTCGACGATGTAGACGCTCCCCGCGTCGGCGCCGGTGACGTCGCGCGCGCGCCGCAGGATGATCTCGAGCAGCGACGTGATGTCGCGCTGCTGCGACAGCGAGCGGCCGATGTCGATGAGCAGCGCGTTCTCGTGCTGCGCCTGGGCGAGCTGGCGCTCGAGCGCGGCCGCCACCTGGCGGAGCGCGGTCGCCTCGGCGCGCGCGCGCAACGCCAGCGCGAGCCGCTCGACCGGCGCCGGCGCCACCAGCTCCGTGACGTCGGCCCCGGCCGCCAGCTCGAGCGCGCCGCCGGCCACCAGATCGTCGTCGGCGCCGACCAGCACGAGCGGGTAACCGCCGCTGCGAGCGCGCGCCAGGTGCGGCGCCACCGCGGCCTTGTCCCGCCACACCGCCGGCCACGCGAGCACGACCGTCACCGGCAGCCGCATGCCGCGCGCGGGCGCCGCCAGCTCGAGCTCGAGC
This sequence comes from Kofleriaceae bacterium, assembly GCA_035546475.1. GTDB lineage: Bacteria > Myxococcota_A > Polyangia > Haliangiales > Haliangiaceae > UBA2376. Next base: position 6,072 of record DASZXE010000262.1, on the reverse strand, counting down.
CAGTCGGGCCCGCTCCGCCGCACCGACCACGGCGCGAGCGACGGCGCGGCCGCGATCGCCCGGACGACGTCGTCCTGGGTCCGGATCGCCGCTCGGCCGACCTCGCGCCCGTCGCTCATGCGCCGATGGTACCCGGCGGCCCGGCCGGCGGGGCCTCTTCCGCGCCCGCGGGCGCCCCGCCGTCCGCGGAACGCTCGTCAGGCGGCCCGGCGGAGGCCCCGCGCTCCAGGCGCGCGCTGCGCTCGCGGTCGCGGGCGTCGTAGGCGCGGATGATGTCCGCGACCAGCGGGTGGCGCACGACGTCGGCATCGGAGAAGCGGGCGATCCCGATGCCGCGGATGCCGTCGAGCAGCTCGAGCGCGTCGCGCAGGCCCGAGCGCTGCCCGCGGGGCAGGTCGGTCTGCGACGGGTCGCCGGTCACCACCGCGTGGGTGCCGAAGCCGAGCCGGGTCAGGAACATCTTCATCTGCTCGACGGTCGTGTTCTGCGCCTCGTCGAGGATGACGAACGCGTCGTTGAGCGTGCGGCCGCGCATGAACGCGAGCGGCGCCACCTCGATGACGTCGTCGGCCATCAGCTTCTGCACCCGCTCCGGCTCGAGCATGTCGTGGAGCGCGTCGTAGAGCGGCCGCAGGTACGGGTTGACCTTCTCCTCGAGCGTGCCGGGCAGGAAGCCGAGCCGCTCGCCCGCCTCGACCGCCGGCCGGGTGAGGACGATGCGGCGGATCTGCTTGTCGAGCAGCCCGCGCACCGCCAGCGCCATCGCCAGGTAGGTCTTGCCGGTGCCGGCGGGGCCGACGGCGAAGACGATGTCGTTGTGGCGGACGAGGTCGAGGTACGCCTTCTGCGCGAGGCCCTTGGCCGCGATCGGGCGGCCGCTGCGCGGGACGAGCACGGTGTCGGTGAAGATCGGCGCCAGCTCGGCGGAGGCGTCGGCCGACAGCACCTTGACCGCGCGCACGACGTCGTCGGAGCCGAGGTGCTTGCCCTTGCGGGCGAAGCCGTAGAGCTGCTCGAGCGCCGAGCGCACCACCGCCAGGGCGGCGTCGTCGGCCTCGATCGTGATCTCGTTGCCGCGCAGGTGGAGCTGCGCGCCGGCCGTCCGCTCGATGAGCTTGAGGCGCGCGTTGTTGGGGCCGGCGAGGACCTGGAGGGCCTCGGCGTCGTCGAAGGCGAGCTTGTCGCGCCGGCCGGGCTTGTGGGCGAGGGGCTTGGTCACGGAGCAGTCCTGGACCGGGCGAGCGAAGCCTGCCGGCTCGCCCGGGCCGTGTTTCTAGCATACCCCGACCCACGCCGGCCGGGACCCGCCGCTACTGGCAGGTGCCGCCGGTGCACGCCTGCCCGGCCGGGCAGGTGAACCACGGCGAGGCCGCGTCGCAGGCGGCGCCCGCGGCGTAGCTGCCCGACACGTGCATCGCGAACGGACCCGAGCCGTTCAGGTAGCCGTCGATGACCACCGCGTAGGTGCCGGCCGGCACGTTGGCGTGGACCAGCTTCGACTCGGTGCCCGGGTCACCGCCGTCGTCGTCGCAGTAGCCGGCGATCGGCGCCGAGCAGGTGGCGTCGTAGACGTCGATGATGCTGTCGAAGTCGGTCGTGCCCATCGCCGAGTCGCTGAGGTCGAGCGTGAGCGACGCCAGCGGCTGCCGCACGAACAGGAGGTACGTGCGGTCCGGCGCCGTCGACGACCCCTGGCACGAGTGGTTGCCGAAGTTGTTGGCCGCGCCGGCGGTGGTGCCCTGGATGAAGCCGGAGTTGATCACCAGCACCGGATCGGTCTCCGCCGCGCACGCGATCTCGGTCGTGCCGCTCGCCGACGTGCAGCCGAGGTCGTTCGGGTAGTCGACCATGCCGTCGTTGTCGTCGTCCATGCCGTTCGAGCAGACCGGGCAGTTCGGGCCGGGCGGGCCGTTCGGCAGGTTGCAGTCGTCCGCCTCGTCGGTGTCGGTCGGCGAGGTGCAGCCCGGGTCGTCCGGGAAGCCGACCCGGCCGTCGCCGTCGGAGTCGACGTTGTCGTTGCAGGCGCCGGGCGAGCAGACCGCGTTGCCGGGCGGGCCCAGGCAGGTGAAGCCGGCGTCGCACACGAAGATGTTCGACGCCGGGTCGCAGTGGGCCATGCCCGCCAGCACGCCCTTGACGTTCAGGTTGTAGAGCGTCGGCGTCGCCGTGTTGAGGTCGTCGACGACCGCGAAGTACTCGCCGGGCGTCACGTTCGTGATGGTGGCCTTCGCGTCGTTGGTGCCGAAGTTGTTCGTGCCGCACGCCAGGTCGGTCGTGCCGTTGCAGGTGCCGCGGCGGATGCCCACCGCGGTGGCGGTGTCGGACGCGAACGTGTCGACGGTGAGGCTGACCAGCGGCTGGTTGACCAGGATGCGGTAGATGTCGTCGCGGCCGTTGGCGCCGCAGGTGAGCGCGATGTCGTTCGCCTTGTTGGCGGTGGTCGCGCCCTGCACGTTCTGGGTGAACAGAAGCACCGGGTCCATCGACGTGCACGGCGCGAGTTCGCTGTTGGTCGAGGCCGAGGTGCAGGCCGGGTCGTTCGGGTAGTCGGTGAAGCCGTCGCCGTCGTCGTCGAGGCCGTTCGAGCACGCCGGACAGTTGGGGCCGTTCGGGCAGTCGTCGGTCTCGTCGTTGTCGCTCGTGCTCGTGCAGCCCGGGTCGGACGGGAAGTCGGTGTGGCCGTCGCCGTCGTTGTCGGCGAGGTCGTTGCAGGCGGCGCCGTTGCACGTCTCGGCGCCGGGCGCGCCCTGGCAGGAGAAGCCGGGGTTGCAGGTGAACGGGCTCACGACCTCGCAGCGGCCGTGGTCGAGGTAGTGGCCGGTGACGTGGACGTTGTAGGTGCCCGGGTTGGTCACGCCGCGATCGTCGACGATGACGAAGTAGTCGCCCATCGACGGCGCGACCAGCGTCGCCTGCGAGGCGCCGCCGCCGCCGCCGTTGTCGTCGCAGGTGAGGTCGTTGGCGTTGCACGCCGGCGCCTTGATCGCGACGACCGTGTCGAGCGCGGAGCCGATGGTGTCGACCCGCAGCATGTCGACCGGGTGATCGACGCGCACGCGGTAGACCTCGTCGCGGCCGTCGAGGCCGCACGACAGGTCGAAGTCGTTGGCGAGGGCGGCCGTCGACTGGTTCATCAGCGTCGGCTGGGTGAGCGGGCGGACCGGGTCGGTCGTCACGCACGACTCGCTGGTCGTCGACGCCGCGCTGCAGCCGCTGTCGTTCGGGTAGTCGGTCTGGCCGTCGCCGTCGTCGTCGACCTGGTTGCCGCACTGCGGGCAGTTCGGGCCGTTCGGGCAGTCGTCGGCCTCGGTCGCGTCGTTGGCGCTCGTGCAGCCCGGATCGGCCGGGAAGTCCATCTTGCCGTCGCCGTCGTTGTCGAGGTGGTCGTTGCACTGCGCCGGGGTGCAGGTCGCCGAGCCCGGCGCGCCGACGCAGGCGTTGCCGGCCGGGCAGGTGAACCACGGCGACAGCGGATCGCAGGCGGCGCCGGCGGCGTAGGTGCCCGACACCTGGAGCTGGTAGGCGCCCGACGCGTTCGAGAAGCCGTCGACCACGATCGCGTAGGTGCCGACCGCGACGCTGTTCATCGTGAGCTTCGACTGCGTGCCCGGGTCGCCGCCGTCGTCGTCGCAGGCGAGCGAGGTGGCGCACAGCGCGTCGTAGACGTTCAGGATGGTGTCGAAGCCCGAGTTGGACAGGTCGACGACCAGGGTCTGCAGCGGCGCGCGCACCGCCAGCATGTGCACGCGGTCGGGCGCGTCGGAGTCGGACTGGCACGAGTAGTTGCCGAACTGGTTGCCGGCGCCGGTCGTGTTGCCCATCGTCAGGCCGGCCGCGATCATCGTGATCGGGTCGGTCTCGACGGGGCAGTCCGCCTCGCTCGGTGACGACGCCGAGGCGCAGCTCGGGTCGTTCGGGTAGTCGATCAGCCCGTCGCCGTCGTCGTCCTGCTGGTTGCCGCAGGCCGGGCAGTTCGGGCCGTTCGGGCAGTCGTCGTCCTCGGTCGAGTCGTCGGGCGCGGTGCAGCCCGGGTCGCCGGGGAAGTCGGGCGTGCCGTCGTTGTCGTCGTCGCGGCCGTCGGAGCAGACCGGCCGCTCGCAGGTCATGTCGGGCGCGCCGGGGACGGTGCGGCAGACGTAGCCGGGGGCGCAGTCGCCGGGCGCGCTGCAGGTCTCGCCCTCGCCGACGAACAGGTTGACCGTGAGCGTGAACGGGCCGCTGGTCGCCAGGCCCTTGCCGTCGACGACGATGAAGTACGAGCCGGGGTCGACGTCGACGGTGACCTTGGAGCCGACGCCGACCGGCACCGCGTCGGGGTTGTTGTCGTTGCAGGCCAGCTCGGTGGCCGGCAGCGAGCAGGCGCGCCGCACGTAGACCACGGTGTCGGTGTTGCCGGTGGTCGTCGCGACGAGCGTCGACCGGCGCGGCACCATGACGACGTACGCCACCTCGGCGCCGACGCCGCCGCAGGCGCCCATCTGCTGGCTGTTGGCGGCCGGGATCGTGCCGTTGACCGTCATCGTCTGCGGCAGCAGCGTGACGCTCACGCCCGGGCCGCAGGCGGTCGGGTTGAGGTCGAACTCGGTCGGGTCGGAGGCCGCGGTGCAGCCGGGGTCGCCCGGGTAGTCGATCGCGTTGTCGAAGTCGTCGTCGACGCCGTTGCCGCACTCGGGGCAGTTCGGGCCGTCGGGGCAGTCGTCGACCTCGCTGTTCTGGTTGGGCACCAGGCAGCCCGGGTCGTCGGGGTAGTCCATCTTGCCGTCGCCGTCGTTGTCACGGCCGTCCATGCACTGCGGCAGCAGCGGGCCGAACTCGTCCTGGTCCTTGGGGTCGTCGCAGTTGGGGTCGGCGGGGAAGTCGATGAAACCGTCGCCGTCGTTGTCGATGCCGTCCTCGCAGGCGTGCGGCGGGTCCTCCGACTCCTTGCCGTCCGGGTTGGCCTGACAGGCGGGGTCGTCGGCGTCGATGAAGCCGTCGGAGTCGTTGTCGATCCCGTCCACGCACTGGGGGATGCCGGAGTTGCCCGTCGAGCACGAGACGAGCGCCGCCGCCCCCGCGCAGGTCGCGACCAGCGCCAGGCGGAAGAGCCAGCTCGCGCGCCACCGAGGGACAGGGAGGTCGGTGCGGATCATGGGAAGCTCCTTGGCACCGCGTCGCGGCCGGGGAGGCCTGCCGCTGGCGAGGTTTTCTCGTTGGTAGCGGACGGAGGTCGCCCGGGTCAAGGCGATCGAACGACGGCTGCGGCGCAGCTTACACCCGTGGAAGGAAAGGAGATCGGGTCTGAAGGGACTACGCGACGACGACGAGCAGATCGAGGTAGCGGCCCTCGGGGAACGCGGGCAGCGTGGGGTGATCGGCGTCGGCGCCGCGCGCCTCGAGCACGCGGGTCTCCCGGTCGCTGGCGAGGGCGGCCTCGGCCACGACGGCGCGCAGGTCGGCCTCGTGGACGTGGCTCGAGCAGGACGCGCTGACCAGCAGGCCGCCGGGCCGGGTGCAGAGGAGCGCGAGGCGGTTGAGGCGCGTGTAGGCGGCGAGCGCCTGCGGCCGGGCCGCCTCGCTCGCGGCGAACGACGGCGGGTCGACGATGGTCACGTCCCAGCGCCGGCCGCGGGCGGCGGCCTCCTCGAGGAAGGCGAAGGCGTCGGCGGTGACGGCCTGGTGGCGGTCGGCCGGCAGGCCTTGCTCGCGCCAGTGGAGATCGGCGGCGGCCATCGCGGGCGCGGCGAGGTCGACGCTGGTGACGCGCGCGGCGCCGGCCAGGCCCGCCAGCACCGAGAAGCCGCCCGTGTACGCGAACAGGTTGACGACCTCCGCGCCGCGGGCGAGCTCGGCGACCCGCGCGCGGTTGGCGCGCTGGTCGAGGAAGAAGCCGGTCTTCTGGCCGTGGCGCACGTCGACGTCGAAGCGGGCAGGGCCCTCGTGGATGCGGACGCGCTCCGGCACCGGGCCTTCGCCCGCGGGGCCGCCGTCGTCGGCGCGCCCGCCCCGGCCGCGCGCGCCGCGCACGCCCCGCGTCCAGGTGGCGTGGAGCGCCAGGCCGCCCTCGACGAGGCCCGCCTTCACCGCCGGCCA
>DASZXE010000261.1:0-28406 GCA_035546475.1 Kofleriaceae bacterium | reverse complement strand
TACGACGACGCCACGATCACCTGCAGCCCGATCGTGTTGCCGATCGACGCCCCCGGCGCGCCGCCGATCTGCGCCAGCGCGCACGCGGTGAGCGCGACCGTCACCACCGCCACCGTCGCGGCGCCGTGGCCGGCGACCACGCTGCCGAGGACGATCGCCGGCAGCGCGCCGGCGGTCGTCAGCGCCATCCTCGTCGCGCGCGTCCGGTAGGCGCCGCCGCGATCGACCAGCGACACGCCGAACCCGCCGAGCGCCGCCCACACCGCCGACGCCGGGTTCAACCGCGGCCCGAGCGCGAGCGCCAGCGCGGTCGCCGCCGCCGTCCGCAGCCCCAGCCACACCGCCGGCCGCCCGGGCGCGAACCGCGTCGCCGCCCGCACGTGGTGGGTGACATCCTCGAGCCCTGGAACGCGCAGCCGCTGCACGGACGCCTCCACCATAGTGTTACGTTCGGCGGATGCACGATCTCGTCATCCGTGGAGGGCTGGTGTTCGACGGCACCGGCGGCGAGGGCGTCGAGGCCGACGTGGCGATCGACGGCGAGCGCATCAGCGCGGTCGGCCGCGACGTCGGCGCCGCCCGCCGCGAGCTCGACGCGCGCGGCGCGATCGTGACGCCCGGCTTCGTCGACATGCACACGCACTACGACGCGCAGGCGACCTGGGATCCGATGCTGACGCCGTCGTCGTGGCACGGTTGCACGACGGTCATCATGGGCAACTGCGGCGTCGGCTTCGCCCCCGCGCGGCCCGACCGCCACGGCTGGCTCATCGGCCTCATGGAGGGCGTCGAGGACATCCCCGGCGCCGCGATGGCCGAGGGCATCCGCTGGGGCTGGGAGAGCTTCCCCGAGTTCCTCGACGTCATCGAGCGGATGCCGCGCGCGCTCGACCTCGGCACCCAGGTGCCGCACTGCCCGCTGCGCGCCTACGTCATGGACGAGCGCGCGAACGAGCCGCTCGCCACCGACGACGAGATCGCCCGCATGGCCGCGCTCGTCGAGGAAGGCCTGCGCGCCGGCGCCCTCGGCTTCTCGACGTCGCGCACGTCGATCCACCGCACCAAGGACGGCGAGCTGGTGCCCGGCACCTTCGCCGACCCGAAGGAGCTGTTCGCGATCGGCGACGCCATGAAGCGCGCCGGCCACGGCGTCTACCAGAACGTCGTCGAGCACACCGACGGCGTGAAGGCGTTCGCCTGGATGCGCGAGCTCGCCGCCCGCGGGCTCCGCGTCATCTTCAGCCTCAACCAGCCCGACTGGGCGCCGGACCTGTGGCGCCAGGTCCTCGTCGAGCTCGAGCGCGCCGCCGCCGACGGCCTCGACCTCTCGGCGCAGGCCGCCGGCCGCTCGATCGGCGTCCTGATGGCGTGGGAGCTGACCGCGCACCCGTTCGCGACCTTCCCGACCTTCACGGCGCTCGCCCACCTGTCGCCGGCCGAGCGCCTCGCCGAGCTGCGCCGGCCGGAGGTGAAGGCGCGCCTCCTCGCCGAGCAGCCGGCCGACGCCGGCCCGTTCGGCAACTTCGTCACCCGCACGTTCGCGAAGATGTACCCGCAGGGCGCGCGCATCGACTACGAGCCGCACCCGTCGTCGGCGCTGGCCGCGCAGGCGCAGGCGACCGGCCGCCCCGTCCTCGAGCTCGCCTACGAGGCGCTGATGGCCGACGACGGCCGCGGCTTCCTCTACTTCCCGCTCTTCAACTACGCGTACGGCGATCTCTCCCTGACCCACGCGGTCCACCAGCACCCGCGCGTGCGGATGGGCCTGTCCGACGCGGGCGCCCACTGCGGCGCGATCTGCGACGGCGGCATGCCGACGTTCATGCTGACGCACTGGACGCGCGACCGCGCGCGCGGCGACCGGCTGCCGCTGCCGCTCGTCATCCGCCGGCAGACGCGCGACACCGCGCACTACTACGGCCTCCTCGATCGCGGCGTGCTCGCCCCCGGCTACCGCGCCGACGTGAACGTGATCGACTACGACCGCCTCGACGTCCGCCGGCCCGAGGTCGCCTACGACCTGCCCGCCGGCGGCCGCCGCCTCGTCCAGCGCGCCACCGGCTACAAGGCGACGCTCGTGCGCGGCCAGCCGATCCTCCTCGACGACGAGCACACCGGCGCGCTGCCCGGCCAGCTCCTCCGCGGCCCCCGCCCCGCTCCTCGCTGACCCGCGCGCACGGGCGCGGATCGGCTATGCTGGGCCGGTGAGCGAGCCGAATCGTGTCCGCATCGCGAGCTGCCGGGATCCGGCCGAGGCGGCGGTCATCGAGGCCGCGCTGCGCAGCCACGGGCTCCACGTCTTCGTCAACGGCCAGCACAGCGCGGCGATGTTCAGCTGGGCGGCGGCCGCCCTCTCGCTCGATGTCTGGGTCGATCGCGACGAGGCCGACGAGGCGATCGCGCTCATCCGCGAGCTGCGCGAAGGCGGGGAGGCCCAGCTCGCCGAGGGTGAGCTGCCGCCCGAGGCCGACGGCGATCTCGCCGGGCCGGCCGACGGCGAGGAGCCCGCCGCCGCCGACGCGGACGATGCGGCCGCGGACGTCAACCTCGACGACACCCTCACGCGCCTGGGCAAGCGCAAGCGGATCCTGCTCGCGCTCGCGCTCGGCATCTTCATCGGTCACGGCACCGCGCACATGTCCGCGCGCGCCTGGTTCCGCGGCGTCGTGCTCGCGTGCGTGCAGGTCATGGGCTGGCGCGAGCTGTTCGGCGGCAACGCGCACCTCGGCGCCTCGCTCGTCGTCGCCGCGGTGTTGATGGACCTCGTCGGCGCGGTCCTCGTCATCAGCCAGTCGTCGTCGAACCTGCCGGCGGCGCGCGTCCGCCGCCGCCGATGATCCGTCGATGATCGTCGACGATCGTCGACGCTCCGGCGCCGATCAGAAGCCGGTGCAGACGAACGACGCGCCCTGGGCCGGGTAGTAGAAGAGGTCGCTGAAGCACATCTCGTCGTCGGACGAGTCGCCGAACCGCACGGTCTGGCCGGTCTCGTTGTCGTACGTGCAGTAGGTCGTCAGCACGTCGCCCGGCTGGATCTGGATCGTCGGCTGCACGAGCTGGAACGTCTGGTGCTCGAAGTCGTACGGCACGTCCTGCAGCACGAGGTCCTGGCCGTCGCGCCGGATGACCGTCTTCAGGTGGCGGCCGAGCTTGTGCATGTGCTGCGACAGCGCGAACACCTGCACCGGCTCGCTCGTCACGCTCGAGATGTTGCAGGTGCCCGACTGCGTCGACGTGCCGCCCGGCACCGTCAGCCCGATCGTCGGGCCGGCCAGCACGATCTCGCCGACGTGCTGGATCTCGTCGGCGGTCGCCTCCTGGAACAGCGTGCCCGAGCGGCCGGTCAACGGCTGATCGCTCGCGTTGTAGAGGTGCAGGTTGAGGAGCAGCCGCGTGCCCGCCGGCAGGTGCAGGCCGACGCCCGGCGGGAACACGAAGTCGGGCGAGCCGACGCCCGAGCCGTAGATCATGCTCTGGCCGTTGGTGCCGACATCGCAGGGGACGACGCCGTCCGGGTGGTCGCCGCTGTAGCGGGTCAGCACCGTGTGGTGGGTGCCGATCGGGATGAGCGGGCGGAACGCCTTGATGTAGAGGTCGCGCGGCACCGTCGCGTAGACGCAGTAGTAGCCCTCCTGGCCGGCGGGCAGGCTCCAGTCGCCCTGGAGCAGCATCGACCAGCCGGCCGGCACCGGGTCGGCGTCGACGGCGGCGTCGGCGGCCGGAGGCGTGTCGTCGCCGCCCCCGGCCGGTCCTCCACCGCCGCACGCGGCGGCCAGCACGAACCCGAGCCCGACGAAGGACGACCTGGTGCGCGACATCGGCGGCGATGGTGCCAGATCGCGCGGCCCGCGCCCAGCGGTTCGTCTCGCGCCACCGCCGCCCGCGCGGGTCAGGGCGGCGCGCACTCGCAGATGGAGGGCAGCAGCAGGTTGGGGACGACGCTCTCGAGGCGCCAGGTGGTCCCGTCGTGTCGCGCGCGGGTGACGATCTCGTTGGCGTTGGCGTCCGGCTGACCCGGCGTCCACATCCCCGGCCCCACCGGGAACTGCGTGATCCAGAACCAGGACGCCATCGCGCTGCACGGGAGGTCGTTCAGGCAGTGCGCGCCCACCCACATCGTGGCGTTGCCGTCCGACACGAGCGCGGCGATCGTCGGATCCATCTCGCCCGGCGTCTCGAACGTCGCGAGGTGGGTGTGGCCGTTCGGGTCGTCGGCGGCGCACGCGGCGCGGGCGTCCTCGAAGCTCGCGAGCGCCGTGCGCAGGACGAAGGAGTGGCCGAACGAGACGAGGTCGTAGCCGGCGGGGCACGGGCCGGACGCGTCGAGCGCGCGGGCGTCGGCCGCGACGCCGCCGCCATCGCCGCGCGCGTCGTCGGCGGGTGGCACCACGTCGTCGGCGTGCAGGTCGCCGCCGTCCGGCGCGAACCGGCACGACGCCGCCAGCAACGCGGCCACCACGACCAGGCGCATGGGGCCGAGCCTACGCCATCCGGTCCGACGACTCCACGCCGACCAGCCCGCGGCCGCCGGCTACGGGAGCTGATCGCACTCGCAGATGTACGGCAGCGTCGCCGTCGCGTCGACGTTCGCGAGCTGCCACACCCCGTCGTTGTTGCGCTCCGCCCGCGCGACCCGCTCGGTCTCGCTGTGGTGCGGCTGCATCGAGTCCCACAGCGTCGACGACACCGGGAACCCGGTGATCCACAGCCACGACAGCGTGAAGCTGCAGTCGAGCCCCGTGATGCACTCCGCGCCCACCCACGGCGTCGCCTGATCGCCCGGGTTCACGTCGCCGATCGCCGCGTTCATGATCGCCGCCAGCTCGAACGTCGCCAGGTGCGTGCGCCCGGCCAGGTCGTCGGCGCAGTCGGCCTTGGCCTGCGCGTACTGCATCGCCACCGGCCGGAACGCATAGAACTCGCCGTTGAACGCGATGTCGTAGTTGCCGGGGCACGGCCCGCCCGGCGCGTCGACGAGCTGCGCGTCGATCGCCGCCGCGTCGATCGCGCGCGCGTCGACCGGCGAGCCGTCGAGCTCGGCCGCGTCCACCGGCGAGGGCGGGCCGTCATCGTCGCCGGCGCGCGCCCCCCCGGTCGGCTCGAAGCGGCACGCGCCCACCAGCAGCACCATCGCGAGGGTCGCCCGCACCCGGTGAGCCTAAGCCATCCGCGCCCGCGATCGCCACGATGTCGTCCCGCCGCCGACCCGGGTAACCCCTCGCGATCCGCGGAATCCGCACCTCGGCTGCGACACCGCGGGGCGCCGCAGGCCGGGGCGGACCCGGCGCAAAGCCGACACCCGCCTGTCAGGTTTGTCACCGGCGCCGATCCCCGCCCGATCGACCGGGGGATCATCGCCTTTACACGCGGCCGGGCGTTCGGAGAAAGTCGGCTTCCCCGCGCCGCCTCCCGGCGGGACAGGCCCCCCGTGTCGTCGGATCAGCTCTCCAGTGACCTCGCGTCGCTGCGCATCGACCGTACCTCGCCGCAGCGCGAGCGGCCGCCGCGCCACTTCCCCTCGTGGCTCGTCTGGATCGCGGTCGGCGCGATCGCGTGTGTGATCGTCTACCTGGTCGCCGCCCCGCGCCTGAAGTCGGCGCTCGGCCTCGACACCAAGGTGCGCACCGGCGAGATCACGCTGGTCTCGCCCGCGCAGAGCCAGGTCCAGCTCACCGCGACCGGCTACGTCGTGCCGCTCGTCTACGCCAAGGTCGCCGCCAAGGTGAACGGCCGCATCGCCGAGCTGTACGTCGACGAGGGCGACAAGGTCGAGAAGGGGATGCGGGTCGCGCGCCTCGAGGACGTCGACTTCAAGGCCCAGCTCGCCGCCGCCCAGGCCGCCGCCGCCACCGCGAGGGCGCGCGTGCAGACCGCGCGGGCGGCGATGACCGAGGTCAAGGTCCAGCTCGATCGCGAGAAGCAGCTCGTCGCCGGCGGGGTGTCGGCCCGCGCCACCGTCGAGGACCTCGAGACCCGCTACGCCTCGCTCGCCGCGCAGGAGAAGGCGGCCGAGGCCGACGCGGCCGCCGCCGACGCCAACGTCCACACCCTCACCGTCCAGCTCGACAACTACAACGTCGTCTCGCCGATCGCCGGCACCGTCGTCGACAAGATCGTCGAGGTCGGCGAGGTCGTCGCCCCCGGCTTCGGCTCGCCCGGCGTGGTCGAGGTCGTCGATCTCGACTCGCTCGTCGTCGAGATCGACGTGCCGGAGACGCGCCTGTCGCAGGTGAAGGTCGACGGCCCGTGCGAGATCGTCCTCGACGCGTACCCGAGCCAGCGCTACCGCGGCAAGGTCAAGGAGATCGGCCGCCGGGTCGACCGCTCGAAGGCGACCGTGCCGATCAAGGTCAGCTTCGTCGACCACCCGGCCGAGGCGCTGCCCGACATGGCGGCGCGGGTCAGCTTCCTGTCGGCGGAGCTCGACGAGAAGGACCTGAAGCAGCCGCCGAAGCTGATCGTGCCGACCGAGGCGGTCGTCCAGCGCGACGGCCAGACGGTCGTGTTCGTCGTCGACGACGACACCGCGCGCCGCACGCCGGTCCAGGTCGGCGGCCCGTTCAGCGGCGGCCTCGAGCTCATCACCCCGCTGCCGGTCGGCGCCAAGGTGGTGCTGGCGCCGCCGGCCAGCCTGCACGACGGCGACTCGGTCAAGGAGAAGAACTGATGACGACCAGCGAGGACAGCGGCACGAACGGCAACGGCGAGACCGAGGGCGCGCCCTACCGCAAGAAGGCCGAGAGCAACAGCATCGTCGTCCTGTCCGGCATCCGGAAGACGTTCTTCCGCGGCAAGGAGCCGATCCCGGTGCTCGCCGACCTCGACCTCGACGTGCCGAGCGGCTCCTTCGAGGCGCTGATGGGGCCGTCGGGCTCGGGCAAGTCGACGCTGCTCAACCTGATCGCCGGCCTCGATCGCCCGACGTCCGGCTCGATCCGCGTCGCCGGCAAGGACCTCACGGCCCTGTCGGACAGCGAGCTGGCGAAGTGGCGGTCGCAGACGATCGGCTTCGTCTTCCAGTCGTTCAACCTGATCCCGGTGCTGACCGCGGCGCAGAACGTCGAGCTGCCGCTGCTCCTCACCCACCTCGGCAGCGCCGAGCGCAAGAAGCGAGCGGCGACCGCGCTGCGCATCGTCGGCCTCGAGGACCGCGTCGATCACTACCCGCGGCAGATGTCCGGCGGCCAGGAGCAGCGGGTCGCGATCGCGCGCGCGATCGTCAACGACCCGACCATCATCGTGGCCGACGAGCCGACCGGCGACCTCGATCGCAAGAGCGCCGACGACGTCCTCAACCTCCTGCAGAAGCTGAACGACGAGATGGGCAAGACCATCTTCATGGTCACCCACGATCCGGCGGCGGCCGAGCGCGCCAAGATCCAGCGCAAGCTGGACAAGGGGACGCTCGTATGAACCTCGCGACCTACTCGCGGCGGAACATGTTCCGCCGGCCGGGGCGCACGATCCTGACGATGATCGTGGTGTTCCTCGCCGTCCTCATCTTCGCGCTCATCCGCACCGTCGTCGCGATGTGGAACATCGGCGCCGAGGAGGCGCTCCAGGACCGCATCGCGATCCGCCACAAGGCGTCGATCACGATGGAGCTGCCGAAGAAGTACATCGACGAGGTGCGGCAGGTGCCCGGCATCCGCGCCGCCACCTGGGCCAACTGGTTCGGCGGCAAGGATCCGAAGAAGCGCGTCCCGTTCTTCGCGACCTTCGCCACCGACCCGGATAGCTGGTTCTCGGTCTACGACGACATGCAGATCGCGCCCGACGTGATGAAGGCGTGGAAGGAGACCAAGAACGGCGCCATCCTCGGCGACGTCCTCGCCCACGACCTCCACGTCAAGCCGGGAGACAAGCTGACGATCACGAGCGACATCTACAAGGGCGACTGGGAGTTCACGATCGTCGGCCTCTACAAGCCGCTGCGCCGCACCGTCGACCGCAGCACGCTGCTCTTCCGCTGGGACTACCTGAACGACAACCCCGAGCTCCAGCCGTCGATGAAGGACAAGATCGGCTGGATCATCGCGCGCACGTCCGATCCCAAGGGCAGCTCGTCGGTGACGCGCGCCGTCGACAAGCTGTTCGACGACCGCGACGACCAGACCTTGAGCATGAGCGAGCGCGCGTTCAGCCTCAGCTTCCTCGGCGGCTTCGCGTCGCTGCTGCGCGCGTTCGACATCGGCTCGATGGTGATCCTGCTCATCGTGCTGCTCGTCCTCGCCAACACCAACGCGATGAGCACGCGCGAACGGACGCACGAGTACGGCGTGCTGCGCGCGATCGGCTTCCAGCCCCGCCACGTGATCCTGTTCGCGATGGCGGAGTCGGCGCTGATCGCCCTCATCGGCGCGCTCGTGGGCGTCGCGGTCCTCGCCCTCCTCATCAACGGCGCGGTCGGGCCGTGGCTCGAGCAGCACATGTCCAGCCTGTTCCCGTTCTTCCGGGTGCCGGCGTCGGTGATGGTGACCTCGCTGGTCGCGGCCCTCGCGCTCGGCGCCGGCGCCGCCGCGCTGCCGGCGATCCGCGCGTCGCGGCTCAAGGTGACCGACTCGCTGCGGAGGATCGACTGATGGTGCCCATCCGCTACAACCTGCGCAGCATGGCGGTCCGCAAGTGGACCACCACCTTCACCGCGATCGGCATCGCGCTGGTCGTCTTCGTCTTCGGCGCCGCGCTGATGCTGAGCGAGGGCGCCACCCGGGCGATGACGTCGAGCGGCAGCCCCGACAACGCGATCATCCTGCGCGACGGCTCCGACAACGAGCTGTCGAGCGGCCTCGAGGCCACGGTCGTCGGCCTGATCCGCGAGCGGCCGGAGGTCGCGGCGGCGACCGCGCCCGCCGAGAGCGTGATCGGCGAGGTCGTCATCGTCGTCACCGCCGACCTCCGCGACGGCTCGGGCTCGACGAACGTGCTCATCCGCGGCATGCCGCCGTCGGGCTTCGCCTTCCGCAACGCCCACCTCGTCCGCGGCCACCTGCCGACGCCGGGCACCAACGAGGCGGTGATCGGCGAGGGGATCGCCGGCCGCTTCAAGAACCTCGGCATGGGCGAGAGCTTCGAACTCCGCCGCAACCGGCCGGTGAAGATCGTCGGCGTCTTCAGCGCCGGCGACTCGTCGTACGAGGCGGAGGTGTGGACCGACGTCGACGTGCTGCGGACCTCGGTCGGCCGCGGCGCCTCGGTGTCGTCGGTGCGGGTCAAGCTCGGTTCGCCGAGCAAGCTGGCCTCGTTCAAGGCCGCCATGGAGTCGGACAAGCGCTCCGGCGTGAAGGTGCTCGGCGAGCGCGAGTACTACAAGAAGCAGTCCCAGGCGGTGTCGGGCTTCCTCAAGGTGATGGCCGGCTCCTTCGCCTTCCTGTTCTCGCTGGCGGCGATGGTCGGCGCCGCGATCACGATGAACAGCGCGGTCGCCAACCGCTCGAAGGAGATCGGCACGCTGCGCGCGCTCGGCTTCTCGCGGCTGTCGATCCTGTTCTCGTTCCTGCTCGAGGCGATCATGCTGGCCCTGTTCGGCGGCCTGATCGGGCTGGTGTTCGTGTTCGTGATGGCGATGTTCACGTTCCCGATCATGAACTTCCAGACCTTCTCCGAGATCATCATCACCTTCCGCGCCACGCCGCACGTCGTGCTCTCGTCGCTGTTCGTCTCCGCGCTGATGGGGTTGCTCGGCGGCCTCTTCCCGGCGATCCGCGCCGCGCGGGTCTCGCCCGTCGAGGCGATGCGCGCCTGATCGAGACGGCCCGCCCGCCGATGTGACGCGGGCCGAAAGTGGGTCACGCGAGCGCTCGCCCGCCATCTAGTGCGGGCATGAAGCGATTCCCCACCCCCGGGGCGAGCCGCGCGCTCGCCTTCCTCGCCGCGGTCGCCGCGTCGTCCCCGGCCCACGCCGGCGGCGACCGCGCCAGCCGTGGCAACAAGACCTACTCGGTCATGACCTACAACATCGGTGGCAAGCCGGGCTTCACAGGCTACGCGCTCGACAACGGCTCGAGCTGCGACGAGCGCGCGCGCCAGATCGGCCAGCACATCCTCGACATGAAGGAGCAGCCCGACATCCTCGTCTTCGCCGAGGCGACCGGCGATTGCTACAAGGACGGGCTCGTCGAGCGGCTGAACGAGCACGGGCCGTACCAGTCGTACGTCTACGAGTTCGTCGGCGGCTCGGCCCAGCTCCAGGACAGCGGGCTCATGTTCTTCTCGAAGTTCCCGTGGACCCTGCCCGGCGTCGACGGCTGCCCGGAGCCGACCTTCGACGGCGAGCACGTCAACCCGGTCGGCCAGCCGGAGTTCGGCCGGGCGGTCGGCCGCTTCCAGAGCTACAGCGACCTGCAGTTCTCCGACACGTACATGGAGAAGGGCATCGGCTACGCGTGCGTGATGAACCCGACCACGCAGCAGCCGATCAACGTCTTCCTCACGCACAACCAGGCGAACTACTGGAACCCGGTCGACGCCGACCTCGACGACTTCGCCCACGACGTCCGCATGGTCAACATGCAGGAGGCGTCGAAGTTCATCGAGGACCTCGCGCCGCAGTGGCGGACGAGCAAGCGCGGCGAGGCGGTGATCTTCGCCGGCGACATGAACACCCTCGGCAACGACGTCGAGTACTGGGTCAACCAGGGCGACGGCATCGACCACGGCGCCGACGGCCAGGAGGTCGAGCACGTCGTGCTGCCGTCGGAGGTGAAGGGCTTCACCGAGTGGGCCGACAACATCGGCCCCGGCGGCCTGCTCGACAAGGCGAACGGCCTGCGCGACCCGTGGCGCGCCGAGGGCACCGACTTCCCGCCGATGACGGTGTTCGACAACTGGGGCCAGCACGGCTTCGGCCTCGGCTTCACCTACGACGCGCCGGAGGTCGACGCGACCGACATGGGCTTCACCTGGGACGCCCTGCGCAACGGCCAGACCGACGGCGACCAGAGCCGCGCGCGCCTCGACTACATCCTCGACCGCCAGGTGGCGTTCCACGGCAACGAGGACTGCTACCAGCACATGACCGTCGAGCGCGGCTTCACCTACGACGCCAACCCCGGCGAGGTGCAGCCCGAGTACGTCGGCATGGACCTGTCCGATCACTACCCGCTGCGCGCGGTGATCGGCCCGAAGGAGGACCAGTGCAACCCGAAGTCGGCGCTGGTCGACAAGCTGACGCCGTCGACGGTGACGGTCGTCAACGGCGGCGCGAAGAAGTGGTTCGCCTACAACAAGCCCGGCACCTACCTCATCGACGCGCAGACGACGTCGGACCTCGAGGTCCACGTCTACGCGGCGAGCGACCTGTCGACCGACCTGGTGCCGCGCGAGGGTGACCTGACGATCGGCGCCGGCAGCTTCCACGGCGAGCTCCGCCAGAACGATCCGGTCACGGTGAAGACCGACGGCCCGTTCTTCGTGATGGTGTCGTACGCCGATCGGGCGATGACCGGCTCGTTCACCCTGAACATCCGCAAGAACGACTGCACGAGCTGGGACAAGGCCGAGTGGCTGACGCCGTTCGAGGCGGTCCACATGGGCATGAGCGGCCCGCCGGTCGGCACCGCGCAGGACCGCTGCTACTTCAAGCTCCGCCAGGACGAGGAGCCGGCCGACGTGTTCGACGCCGACGTCGCGGTGCTGGCCGGCTCGATGGTGAACGCGGACCACAGCGCGGCCGCCGGCACGCTGAAGCTCTACCGGAGCGACCGGACGCTGAAGCTGGCCGGCGTGCAGGGCACGACCTCGGCGGCGCTGAACACGACGATGGGCAAGAGCAGCGACTTCTTCTACCTGGTGCTCGAGCGGCCGACCGCGACCCAGCAGATGTCGTTCGATCTGGTGTGGACGCGCAACATCACGACCGTCGACGTCAAGAAGTTCACCGTCGTCAACCAGGACGACGACAACGGCGGCGACGAGGTGAAGATCTTCTGGGCGATCGACGACAAGGACGCGGACGTCTGGCCGTGGGACCCGGACGGCAGCACGGCGAACGGCCCCGACCCGACGCTCATGACCTACTACTACGACGGGCTGGCGAGCGGCGCGTCGAGCAGCAAGCCGGCGATCGCGTGCGCGACGTTCTGCCCGCTCGGCGCCGGCCTCGACGACTCGCACCACGTCAACATCGCGTTCCCCGACGCGCTGTGGGGCTTCGCCTGGGAGATCGACGACACCAGCGCCGACGACGATCTGTTCCACCACCCGGCGAGCGGCGGCAACGACGGCCGCTTCCGCATCACGGCGCTCGATCCGGATCCGACCAGGTGGATCACGCCGGGCGCGGCGGCCAACGGCGCGCAGGTCTACTCGAAGAACCTGTGGCACGACTTCGCGACGTACAGCCACGGCTACCGGATCGAGGCGGCGCGGCAGCTCTCGAAGTAGCCGCCCGCGCCGGCCGGCGGACGCGGTCGGCGGGCCTACCCCGGCGACGACGCTGGCCGCGGCAGGCAGACGACGAACGAGGCGCCGCCGGTCGGCAGGTTGCGGGCGTGGATGCTGCCGCCGTGCGCCTGCGCGACCTGCTGGGCGATGTAGAGCCCGAGGCCCAGGCCGCCGCGCGCCGGCGTGCTCGCCCGCTCGAAGCGATCGAAGATGCGCACGAGGTCGCGCTCGCGCAGGCCGCCGCCGGTGTCGGCCACCTCGAGCAGCGCCTGCTCGCCGTCGACCGCGACCCGCACCGTGATCGCCGAGCCGGCCGCGTACTTGATCGCGTTCGCGAGCAGGTTCGTCAGGATCTGCTCGATCCGCAGGCGGTCCCAGCGGCCGACCACCGGCGCCGGCGCGTCGAGCGTCACCGTGCAGCCGGCTCGCGCCGACGCCTCGCCGAGGCGCTCGGTCACCTCGCGCGCGCACGCGGCGAGGTCGAAGCTCTCGAACGCGAGCGCCAGCCGGCCGGTCGCGATGCGCGACACGTCGAGCAGCGTCTCGATGAGGTCGCCGAGCCGGCGGCCGGCGCGCGCGGCGCGGCCGACCTTGCGGGCGAGCTCGCCGGTCAGCGGCGCGCGCGGATCGTCGAGCAGCGCGTCGAGCTGGAGCTGGAGCGCGGTCAGCGGCGTGCGCAGCTCGTGCGACGCGATCGACAGGAACTCGTCGCGCAGGCGCACCGCCTCGTCGGCCTGGGCCAGGCGCACGCGCTCGTCCTCGATCCGCCGGCGCTCGGTGAGGTCGCGCGTGACCTTGGTGAAGCCGACGAGCTGGCCGGCGCCGTCGTGCACCGCGCTCAGCACGACGTTGGCCCAGAAGCGGGTGCCGTCCTTGCGCACGCGGCACGCCTCGTCCTCGAAGCGGCCGGTGGCGGCCGCCTCGGCCAGCTCGCGCGCCGGCTTGCCCGCCGCCAGGTCCTCCTCGGTGAAGAAGCGCGAGAAGTGGAGGCCGACGATCTCGTCCTCGCGGTAGCCGTGGATCTGCTCCGCCCCCGGGTTCCACGTCGTGATCCGACCCTCGGTGTCGAGCATGAAGACCGCGTAGTCGCGGATGCTCGCGATCATCAGCCGCAGGCGCTCCTCGCTCTCGCGCAGCGCCTCCTCCGCCCGGCGCTCGTGGGTGACGTCGCGGAAGACCAGCACCGCGCCGCGGGTCTGGCCGTCGGCGTCGCGGATCGGCGCGCCGGAGTCGGCGATCGGCCGCTCGCTGCCGTCGCGGGCGATGAGCGCGGTGTGGTTGGCGAGGCCGACGACGATCCCCTCCCGCAGCACCCGGGTGACCGGGTTGAGCGCGGGCGCGCGGGTCTCCTCGTTGACGATGTCGAACACCTCGTCGACCGGCCGGCCGACCGCCTCGCCCTCGGCCCAGCCGGTCAGCCGCTCGGCGACCCGGTTGATGAGGATGACGCGGCCCTGCTCGTCGGTGGCGAGCACGCCGTCGCCGATGCTGTAGAGGGTCGCGGTCAGCATCTCGTCGGCCTGGCGCAGCCGATCCTCGGCGGCCCGCCGCTCGGTCAGGTCGCGCGTGACCTTGGCGAAGCCGACCAGGGCGCCGCTCGCGTCGCGCAGCGCGGTGATGACGACATCGGCCCAGAAGCGGGTGCCGTCCTTGCGCACGCGCCAGCCCTCGTCCTCGACGCGGCCGTCGGCGAGCGCGGCGGCCAGCAGCGTCTCCGCCCGGTGACGCGCGCGGTCCGCCTCCGTGTAGAAGGTGGAGATGTGGCGGCCGATGATCTCGCCCGCGGTGTAGCCCTTGATCGCGTGCGCGCCCTCGTTCCAGGTCGCGACGCGGCCCTCGGGGTCGAGCATGAAGATCGCGTAGTCGCGCACGCTCTCGATCAGGAGGCGGAGGTGGGCCTCGGGGACCGGCGCGGCGACCGTGAGGCCGCCGCTGCTCGGGCCGTCGCTCGGGCCCCCGCCGCCGCCGTCGCCGCCGTCGCTGCCGTCGCCGGGCGCCGTCATGGCGCCGTCCCCCGCGCGTGGTCCTCCACCGTCGTCATCAGCGTCGACAGGTTGAACGGCTTGGCGATCACCGGGACCTGCTCGCCGAGGCGGGCGCGGTCGACCGCGTGGCCCGCGGTGATGACGGCGACCGGCACCCCGGCGAGGCGCGGATCGGCGCGCTGCTCGCGGAGGAAGCCGTAGCCGTCGAGGACCGGCATCATCAGATCGAGCAGGATGAGGCGCGGCGGCACCGCGGAGCAGCGGAGGAGCTGCAGCCCGGCGGCGCCGTCGGCCGCCGTCAGCACGTCGTAGCCGCGGTCGCCCAGCAGCTCGGCGAGCGTCTCGCGGATGTCGGCGTCATCGTCGACGATCAAGATCGACGCCCGCCCGGTTGAAGGCGGCTCCGTGGGGCCTCGCGCGTCCATGCTGCAAGTGTACGCGGAGGTGGTCGAACGTCTCGTCGGACCCGCCAGGGGCCCGGCGGCCGGCTGACCCCTGTTCTTCCGGGCCTGCCCCGCTGGTCCGGCCCGGCCCAGGCCCGGCCCAGGCCCGGCCAGACCCGGCCGGTCTCGGCTAGACTCGAGGATGAGCCAACGCCGCGACGGCACCTGGGTCCGGCTGATCGGCGTGGCCAAGCTGGTGAAGGTCGCGGTGCTGATCGCGCTCGGCGTGATCCTGCTGACCGGCGTCGACGGCTCGCTCGCCGAGCGCCTGGCGCGCTGGTCGACGTACGTCCACGTCGATCCGAACAGCAAGCACCTCCACGGCGCGATCGCCCGCATCGCCGGCCTGTCCGACGGCCGCAAGGAGCTGGTCGCCTGCGCCTCGTTCGCCTACGCCGGCCTGTTCGCGACCGAGGGCATCGGCCTGCTCTGCGAGGCGCGCTGGGCCGAGTGGCTGACCGTGGTCGCCACGACCTCCTTCATCCCGATGGAGATCTACGAGCTCGTCCGCGAGCTCACCGTCGCCCGCGTCCTCCTCCTCCTCGTCAACCTCGCCATCGTCGTCTACCTCGTCTTCAAGCTCCGCTCGCGCCGCTGACCGGCCGCCGATCCGCGGCCCGGTGGCGGGTGCGGCAAGACGTCTGGGGGGCGGTGATCGCGTGCGGCGCAGCGGTGTCCATGTCCGCGGCATCGCAGGGTTGACAGGGGGCGAGAGCAGCGCGTATAAGCAGCCCGCGCCGCGGCGCCCACCCAAAGACGCCTGGATTTTCAAGAGGTTGTGATGCATCCGACCGCGCTGGACACCGTGGTAGGGGTCGCCTCGGGCGAGGCCCACCCGCTGCTCGACATCGACGGAACCGTCCTCATCCAGTTCGCGCTGTTCGCGGTGATGTTCTTCGTCGCCAACAAGCTGCTCTTCCAGCCGTACCTGAAGCTCCGCGAGCGCCGCATCGCCGGCATCGACGGCGCCCGCGCCGAGGCCGATCAGATGAGCGCCGAGGCCGACGCCAAGCTCGCCGACTACGAGTCGAAGCTGGCCGCCGCCCGCGCGCGGGCCGCGGAGGAGCAACGGAAGGTCCGCGCCGACGCCGCCGCCCACGAGCGCGAGGTCACCGAGCGCGGCCGCCAGGCGGCGCAGAAGGCGATGGACGAGGCCACCGCGCGGGTGAAGGCCGAGACGGCCGCCGCCCGCAAGGAGCTCACCCCGCAGGCCGAGCAGATCGCGCGCGGCATGGTGAAGCGCATCCTCGGCCGGGAGGTCGCCTGATGTCACGGTCGATGTCACGGTCGATGTCGCGGTTCATGAAGGCGTCCGGCGTCGCCCTCCTCGGCGCCGTCCTCGCCGGCGGCCTGCTCGCGCCGGCGGTCGCCACCGCCCAGCCCGAGGACGAGTCCGACGGCGCGCCGCCGATCCACATCCTGACGACCGAGAAGCAGGAGCAGCACGAGGGTCCGGTCGAGGCCGAGAGCGATCCGACCAGGACGTACAACTTCTTCCACATGCACTACGGGAAGGACCAGTACGGCGGGAAGTTCGGCGACGGCGTCCAGGGCCCGCACAACGAGCCGGAGGAGCCGATGTCGGCCCCCTTCGCGTTCGCGCTCATCAACTTCGGCATCCTGCTCGTCCTCCTCGGCAAGTACGGTGGCCCGGCCGCCCGCAAGATGGCCGAGACCCGCTCCGACGAGATCAAGAGCGCCCTCGACGAGGCCGCCAAGCTGCGCCAGGCCGCCGCCGCCAAGCTCGACGAGTACTCGACGAAGCTGAAGGCCGCCGAGGCCGAGATGACGTCGATGCTCACCAACATGCGCGCCGACGCCGAGGTCGAGAAGCAGCGCATCCTCGCCGCCGCCGAGGCGCAGGCCGCCGCCGTCCAGCGCGACGCCGACCTCCGCATCGCCGCGGAGATCGATCGCGCCCGCACCGAGCTGGCCCGCGAGGTCGCGGTCGCCGCCGCGGCCGCCGCGGAGAAGCTCCTGCGCGAGCGGACCACGCCGGCCGATCAGGTCGCGATGGTCGACACCTTCATCAAGGACGTCGAGTCGGCGGCCCGCGGCCGCGCAGGAGTCGCCTGATGCTCGCCGGCAGCCTCGCCCGCCGCTACGCCAAGGCCCTGATGGACCTCGCCGTCGCGTCTACTCATCCCGGCGCCGTCGACAAGGTCGGCGCCGACCTGCGCGCCCTCGCCGCGGCGTACAAGACCCAGCCGGAGCTGGCGCAGGTGCTGGCCAACTCCTCGTTCCCGCGCGCCCAGCGCAAGGCGATCCTCGACGCGGTCCTGCTCCGCATCGGCGCCCACGAGCTGGTGAAGACCACGCTCGCGCTGCTGCTCGACAAGGAGCGGCTCGCCATCGTCCCCGACGTCTCCCGCGAGATCGACGCGATGATCGAGGCGCGCGCCGGCAAGGTCGCCGCCGAGGTCACCTCGGCCACCGAGCTGACGCCGGTCCAGGTCGCGCAGATCACCGCCCAGCTCGAGAAGCTGTCGGGCAAGAAGGTCGTCGTCACCCGCAAGGTCGACCCGTCCTTGCTCGGCGGCGTGGTCGCCCGCGTCGGCGATGTCGTCTACGACGGCAGCGCGCGCACGCAGCTCCGCACGCTGCGCGACCAGCTCTCGAAGTAAGTCCCGCCTCACCGCCACGCCCATCGCCCATCGGCCTCACCGAGGAACCTCATGGACATCCGCGCCGCAGAGATCAGCGACATCATCCGCAAGCAGATCGAGAACTACGACAAGAAGGTCCAGGTCACCGAGACCGGCACGGTGCTGACCGCGGGCGACGGCATCGCGCGCGTGTACGGCCTGTCGGGCGCCCTGGCCGGCGAGCTGCTCGAGTTCGAGGGCACGGGCGGCAAGGTGCAGGGCATGGTCCTCAACCTCGAGGAGGACAACGTCGGCGTCGCCATCCTCGGCAAGTTCGAGACGATCAAGGAGGGCGACACCGTCCGCCGCACCGGCAAGATCGTCGAGGTCCCGGTCGGCGAGGAGCTGATCGGCCGCGTCGTCAACGCGACCGGCCAGCCGGTCGACGGCGGCAAGCCGATCACCGGCGCCCAGCGGCGCAAGGTCGAGATCAAGGCGCCCGGCATCATCGCCCGCAAGTCGGTGCACGAGCCGATGCAGACCGGCCTCAAGGCGGTCGACTCGATGATCCCGATCGGCCGCGGCCAGCGCGAGCTGATCATCGGCGACCGCGGCGTCGGCAAGACGGCCATCGCGGTCGACACGATCATCAACCAGGCCGGCCAGAACATGTTCTGCTTCTACGTGGCGATCGGCCAGAAGCAGTCGACGGTCGCCTCGGTCGTCGACCGCCTGCAGAAGGCCGGCGCGATGGCGTACACGACGGTCGTCATCGCCGGCGCCTCGGAGCCGGCGCCGCTGCAGTTCATCGCGCCGTACACCGGCGTCACCATGGCCGAGTACTTCCGCGACTCGGGCCGCCACGCGCTCATCGTCTACGATGACCTGTCGAAGCAGGCGGTCGCCTACCGGCAGATGTCGCTGCTCCTCCGCCGCCCGCCGGGCCGCGAGGCGTACCCGGGCGACGTGTTCGACCTCCACTCGCGCCTCCTCGAGCGCGCGGCGAAGATGTCGGACGAGAAGGGCGCGGGCTCGCTGACGGCGCTGCCGATCATCGAGACCCAGGCCGGTGACGTCTCGGCGTACATCCCGACCAACGTCATCTCGATCACCGACGGCCAGATCTTCCTCGAGGCCGACCTGTTCTACTCCGGCATCCGGCCGGCGGTGAACGTCGGCATCTCGGTGTCGCGCGTCGGCGGCAACGCCCAGACCAAGGCGATGAAGAAGATCGCCGGCCGCCTCCGCCTCGAGCTGGCGTCGTACCGCGAGAAGGCGGCGTTCGCCCAGTTCGGCTCCGACCTCGACAAGGCGACGCTCCAGCAGCTCGGCCGCGGCGAGCGGATGACCGAGCTGCTCAAGCAGGGCCAGTACTCGCCGATGTCGATGGAGGAGCAGGTCGTCGTCATCTTCGCCGGCACCAACGGCTACGTCGACGGCTACCCGACGGCATCGCTCGGCCGCTACGAGGCGGAGCTGATGTCGTTCATCAAGGCCCGCCACGCCAACATCCTCGAGACCCTGCGGACGACGGGCAACCTCGACGCCAACCTCGAGAAGCAGTTGCGCGGCGCGCTCGACGAGTTCGCCAAGCAGTTCATCGCCGAGAAGAAGTAGAAGTCGATGCCGTCGCTCAAGGCGATCCGCAAGCGCATCGCGTCGGTCAAGAACACGCGCAAGATCACCCGCGCGATGAAGCTGGTGGCCGCGGCGAAGCTGCGCCGCGCGCAGGACGCGATCATCGCGGCGCGGCCGTACGCGGCGGCGCTGGCGCGCGTGGTGTCGGAGCTGGCCGAGGTGGCCGGCGCCGACGCGCACCCGCTGTTCGAGAACCGCCCGGGCCGCAAGGCCGCGGTGGTGGTCTTCACCAGCGACCGCGGCCTGGCCGGCGCGTTCAACACCAACGTCATCAAGCGCACCGAGGCGCTGGTCCGCGGCGAGCTGGCCGACTACCAGGAGGTCAACCTCCGGATCATCGGCCGCAAGGCGAACCAGTACTTCAGCCGGCGCAACGCGAAGATCGCCAGCTTCGACGGCGCGCCGGCCGGCCCGACCGCGCTGACCGTCGCCGGCGACGCCGCGACCCGCGTCGTCGACGACTTCCTGAGCGGGCGCGTCGATCGCGTCTTCGTCGTCTACAACGAGTTCAAGAGCGCGATCAGCCAGACGACGGTCGTGAAGCAGGTGCTGCCGGTGATCCCCGAGGTCGTGCCGGCGGCGGCGCCGACGGGCGGCGCGGCGGCCGCCCACGGCAAGGCGGCGGCGGCGGCGGCGAGCATCGACGTGACCTACGAGCCGAGCAAGGAGGCGCTGCTGTCGCGCCTCGTGCCGCTCTACGTGCAGATCGGCCTCTACCGGGCCGCGCTCGAGTCGATCGCCGGCGAGTTCGGCGCCCGCATGAGCGCGATGGAGAGCGCGACCAAGAATGCCGGCGAGATGATCAACCGGCTGACGCTCCAGTACAACCGCGGTCGCCAGGCGGTGATCACGAAGGAGCTGCTCGAGATCATCGGCGGCGCCGAGGCCCTGAAGGGCTGAAAGAAGAAGGACCATGGCCACCACCGACTACTCCCCGAACTCGATCGGCCGCGTCGTGCAGGTCATCGGCCCGGTCGTCGACGTCGCGTTCGACGCCGCCGAGCTGCCCGAGATCAACACCGCGCTGCTGGTGACCAACCCGTCCATCGACCAGCACCCGGACAACCTGACGATCGAGGTCGCCCAGCACCTCGGCGAGCACATGGTCCGCTGCGTGGCGATGGACACCACCGACGGCCTCACCCGCGGCCAGCAGGTGAAGAACACCGGCGCGCCGATCTCGATGCCGGTCGGCCGCGAGGTGCTCGGCCGCATCCTCAACGTGATCGGCAAGCCGGTCGACGAGAAGGGCCCGGTCGGGTCGACGAAGACGAGCCCGATCCACCGCTCGGCGCCGCCGTTCGTCGACCAGTCGGTCAACATCGAGATGTTCGAGACCGGCATCAAGGTCATCGACCTGCTCGCGCCGTACCGCCGCGGCGGCAAGATCGGCCTGTTCGGCGGCGCCGGCGTTGGCAAGACGGTGCTGATCCAGGAGCTGATCAACAACGTCGCCAAGAAGAGCGGCTCGTTCTCGGTGTTCGCCGGCGTCGGCGAGCGCACCCGCGAGGGCAACGACCTCTTCCACGAGCTCAACGAGGCGCTGCTGTTCGACGGCAGCACGGTGCTGTCGAAGACCGCGCTGGTGTTCGGCCAGATGAACGAGCCGCCCGGCGCCCGCCAGCGGGTCGCGCTGTCGGCGCTGACGATCGCCGAGTACTTCCGCGACGTCGAGAAGCAGGACCTGCTCCTGTTCGTCGACAACATCTTCCGGTTCACCCAGGCCGGCTCCGAGGTGTCGGCGCTCCTCGGCCGCATCCCGTCGGCCGTCGGTTACCAGCCGACCCTGTCGACGGAGATGGGCGGCCTGCAGGAGCGCATCACGTCGACCAAGGACGGCTCGATCACGTCGGTGCAGGCGATCTACGTGCCCGCCGACGACCTGACCGACCCGGCGCCGGCGACGGCGTTCGCCCACCTCGACGCGACGACGGTGCTCAACCGCGCCATCACCGAGAAGGGCATCTATCCGGCGGTCGATCCGCTCGACTCGACGTCGACGATCCTGTCGCCGGCGGTGGTCGGCGAGCGCCACTACAAGGTCGCCCGCGAGGTGCAGCGCATCCTCCAGCGGTACAAGGACCTGCAGGACATCATCGCGATCCTCGGCATGGACGAGCTGTCCGAGGACGACAAGATCACCGTGTCGCGCGCCCGCAAGATCGAGCGCTTCATGGGCCAGCCGTTCCACGTCGCCGAGACGTTCACCGGCCTCAAGGGCGCGTTCGTGTCGCGCGAGGACACGGTGCGGTCGTTCGAGGAGATCCTCGACGGCAAGTGCGACGACCTGCCGGAGCAGGCGTTCGCGATGACCGGCACGATCGACGACGTCCGCAAGGCCGCCGCCGAGCTGGCGTCGAAGGCCGCGTAGGTCGAGCGATGGCCGACTCCCTCGACATCAACGTGGTGACGCCGCGCGGCGTGGTGGCGCACCAGGCGGCCGACGGGCTGACCGCGCCGGGCGAGCTGGGCGAGTTCGAGCTGCTGCCCGGGCACGTGCCGCTCCTGACCGCGCTCAAGCCGGGCGTGCTGACGATCGGCGACAAGGCGCGCGCGCGCTACGCGGTGTCGGCCGGCTACCTGCGGGTCGACCAGACCGGGTCGGTCGAGGTGCTGGTCGAGCAGGCGGTCGCCGCCGGCGAGGTCGACGTCGAGGCGGCGCGCAACGACCTGCGGGCGGCCGAGGCGGACCTGGCGAAGTGGGGCGACAAGCCGACCGACGGCGACTGGCAGATCCTGCTGAACCGGGTCGCCTGGGCGCAGGCCCGCCTCGACCTGGCGAAGACCTGAGCGGCCTGGCGCCGGGTCGGGTGGCTGCAACCGCGGGGGGCCTGCGGTTGTCGCATCGGTGATGAAGCCCGGTGCGCGCGTGCTGCTGGTGTCGATGGTCGTGGCGGCTGGTGTGGGGCGGGGCTCGGGGCGGGTGGCGGCCCAGCCGGCAGGCACGCCGGCGGCGGTGCCGGGGCCGGCGCCGCCGTCGGACTGCGCGGTGGCCGGCGCGGCGCCCGACGAGGCGCTCTACAACAGCGGAGTCTGCCGGGAGCGGGCGGGCGCGCCGGACGAGGCGATCGCCGCCTACCAGGAGCTGCGGACGCGCTTCCCGAAGAGCCCGCTGGCGGCGCGCGCGCTGGCGCGGATCGGCAACCTGCACGCGCGGGTCGCCGACTACGCCGAGGCGGCGGATGCGCTCGAGGAGTACGCGCGGCGCTACCCGGCCGAGCGCGACGCGGCCGACGCGCTCGCCGACGCGAGCTACTACCGCGCGCGCCTCGACGACGACGCCAAGGCGATCGCCGACACCACGGCGTTCGTGCGCACGTGCGGCGCGAAGCAGCCGGCGGAGGCGGCGCGCGCGTTCTTCGGCCTCGGCGCCGTCTACGAGCGGCGCGGCAAGCCCGACGAGCTCGTCAGGCACCTGCAGGCGTACCTCAGGACGTACGGCGCCAAGGGCGGCGGCGACCGGCTGGTGATCGCCTACGCGCGCATCGGCCAGCTCCTGTGGGACGAGAGCTGCCCGGTGAAGACCGTCGACGGCGCGTGCTTCGCGGTCGCGCCGGCGCACGCGGCGCAGTGCGGTCCGAGGAGCGTGCGCGCGGTGACGGTGGTGACGCGCGAGCCGCGCAAGGTGAAGGCGGCGATGGTGGCGTTCGCGTCGGCGGTGGCGACGTACGAGCACGCCGCCGGCAGGTTTCCCGACGGCGACGAGGCCGCGGCGCGCCACGCCTACGCGGCGGCGAGGTTCGGCCAGGCGGAGCTCGACTACGAGGCGTTCCTCGCGCTGGCGGTGCCGGCCGGCCTCGACTTCGATCCGTCGCACCCGGCGGTGGCGAAGCGCTCGACCGCGCGCTTCTCGTCGTGGCTGGCGGACAAGCGGCGGCTCGGCGAGAAGGCGACGGCGGCGTACCAGCGGCTGGTCACCGACGTGAAGGATCCCGCCACGTCGATCGCGGCGGCGGCGCGCGCCGGCCAGGTCTCGGAGGCGTTCGCCGACGCGCTGCTCTCGGCCGAGCTGCCGGCGCCGATCCGCGGGTCGAAGGACCTGGTCGACGCCTACTGCGACGCGCTGACGGAGGCGGCCGAGCCGCTCGAGCAGCACGCGATCGACGGCTTCGCCGCGTGCCTGCAGACGTCGTCGGCGCTCGGCTGGGCGCCGCCGTGGTCGCCGCTGTGCGAGCGCGAGCTCGGCCAGCTTCGCCCCGACGAGTATCCGCCGTCGAACGAGCTGCACGCCGCCCCCGCCGCGGCCGCCTCGCCCTTCGACCTCGCGCCGCCGATCGACAGCGTTCCGTGAGCGGCCCGCCGTTCGCGCCCGCGCCGGCGCCGGGGCCGATCAGTTGGGCGTGCGGGGCGCGGCGACGAGCGGACCGCTGCCGTGCGGGCCGGTGGCGGAGGACTGCGGGGCGGCGGGCTCGGGCGCGGCGGCTTGCTGGCGGAGCGAGGGCGGGATGATGCCGGAGGGATCGGGATCGACGGCGGTGTCGGGGTCGGCGTCCGATGGAGCTGCGGACGAAGCGGGAGAGGGCGGGGCGGATTGTGCTGAAGAGGCGGGAGCGGGAGCGGGAGCGGGAGCGGGTAGAGGAGCCGGGAGAGGAAGGCCGAAGTGGGAGGGAGGCGGGATGCCCTCCTCGTCCTCGAAGATCGACATGACCTCGCGGATCATCGTGTCGTAGTCGGGGTAGCGCGACTCCTCGTAGCAGCCGAGCGGGTGCTCGACGACGTTGATGAGGCACTTGTTGCAGTACGTGCACGGGCGCTCGGGCTCGTCGCGGCCGGCGGCCCACTGCTGCAGCAGATCCGGGTTGGCGATCAGCGGCCGCGCGATCGTCACGCCGTCGGCGGTGCCGTCGGTCAGCACCTGGCGCACGACCGACGCGGTCTGGAAGCCGCCGGTGACGAGCACCGGGATCGAGACGGCGGCCTTCACCGCGCGCGAGTCTTCGATGTTGATGCCCTCGAGCCGGTCGGGCTGCGCGCGGTGCCACAGGTAGCGCGCGATCGGCCGCAGCAGCTTGTAGCGGAACAGGAAGTAGTTGCGCAGCGTGTGCGTGCCCTCGCTGATGAGGATCGGGTACGTGCGCGCCGCGACGTCGAGGGGAAAGTCGCCCGGCGGGTTGCGCGGGTGCGGGAACATGCTGCCCGACGACACGTGGATCGCGTCGGCGCCGGCCGCCTCGATCCAGCGGGCGACCTGCACGCCCTCGGCGAGCGTGTTGCCGCTGCCCTCCCAGAAGGTGACCGCGTCGTGGTAGTCGACCGGCGAGTACTTCACGCCGAGGAAGAAGTCCTTGCCGACCGCCGCGCGCACCGCCGCGATGACCTCGAGCAGGAAGCGCGCCCGGTGCTCGAGCGGGCCGCCGTACTCGTCCTCGCGGTTGTTGATGGCCGACGACAGGAACTGGTTGATCAGGTAGCCGTTGCCGGCGTGCAGCTCGATGCCGTCGAGGCCGGCCTCGCGCGTGCGGCGGGCGCCGGCGGCGAACTCGTCGATGACCTGCGCGATCTCCGCGCGCGTCATCGCGTCGGGGTGGAAGCCGTGGAACTGCTCGACCTTCGAGCTCGAGCTGAGCCGGTGGTGGTGCAGGTTCTCGATGCCGGCGATGTCCTGCTGGCGGCCCGAGTGCGAGAGCTGGAGGATGTACTTGCAGTCGTGGGCGTGGACCGCCTCGCCGACCGCGCGCCAGAACGGGATGCGCTCGTCGCGATCGATGAAGGCGTAGTTGGGCAGGATGCGGCCGCGCAGGCTGATCGGGACGTGCGAGGAGATGATCGCGCCGATGCCGCTGCGCGCGAACTTCACCTCGAAGTTGATGCGCGCGCGGGTGCCGGTGCCGTCGTAGTTGTCGATGCGGCCGCTGATGCTCGAGCGAAAGATCCGGTTCTTGACGGCAAGATTCGGCAACGCGAGCGGAGAGAAGATGACGTCGGCCCCCACGGGCGAACCCTACGCCGATCCCCGGCGCGTGGTAAGCTCGACATCTTCGGAGAGTGGACTTCGACGGGACCTCACGCTTCGAGATCGTGCGCCGCCTCGGGATCGGAGGCATGGGCGTGGTCTACGAGGCGATCGATCGGGAGCAGCAGACGCACGTCGCCTTGAAGGCGCTGCGGACGCAGACCGCCGACGCGCTGCTCCGGTTCAAGAACGAGTTCCGCGCGCTGCAGGACCTCCAGCACCCGAACCTGATCGGCTTCGGCGAGCTGTTCGAGGACCGCGGCACCTGGTTCTTCACGATGGAGCTGGTGCGCGGCGAGTCCTTCCTCGCCTGGGTCGGGGTGCGGCCGTCGTCGCTGCGGCCCGGCTCGGTGTCGCCGGTGCCCGCCTCGCCCGGGTCGGCGGTGCCCGCGGTGCCCGCGCTGCCCGCGCTGCCCGCGCTCCCCGCGCTCGGGGACGCGTCGCCGCCCGAGGCGGTGCCGATCGCGATCGCCGACTCCGACGCCGGCTCCGATCCGTCGACGATGAGCATGGAGCCGGTGCCGCGCCCGGTGCGGCCGGCGCCGACCGCCGCCGGCTCCGGCGCGACCGCGATGCTCGCCGACGAGAAGAAGCTGCGCGACGCGATCGGCCAGCTCGCGCAGGGGCTCGCCGCGCTCCACCGCGCGCACAAGGTCCACCGCGACATCAAGCCGGCGAACGTGCTGGTGACGCCCGAGGGCCGGGTCAAGATCCTCGACTTCGGCCTCGTCATCGATCCGAGCCATGTCCGGTGGCCGGACGCTCAGCTCCTCGGCACCGTGGCGTACATGGCGCCGGAGCAGTGCACGTCGCCGGTCGTCGGGCCCGAGGCCGACTGGTACGCGGTCGGCGTGATGCTCTACCAGGCGCTGACCGGGCGGCCGCCGTTCGTCGGCCCCGACGTCATCGATCGCAAGCAGCGCGAGGAGCCGCCGCCGCCGTCGTCGGTGCGGCGCGGGGTGCCGCCCGACCTCGACGCGCTGTGCGTCGACCTCCTGCGCCGCGAGCCGGGCCGCCGCCCGCGCGGGTCGGAGGTGCTGCGCCGGCTCGGGCTCGCCGATCCGCACGGCTCGGGGCCGGTCGCCGCCGAGGTCTTCATCGGCCGCGCGCACGAGCTGGACCTGCTGTCGCGCGCGTTCGTCGACAGCCTGCAGGCGCCGGTCGTCGTGCTCGTGCAGGGCGAGTCGGGCATCGGCAAGTCGGCGCTGGTCGAGCGGTTCGTCGAGCGCGTGCGCGGCGCGTTCGGCGCGCAGGTCTACTCCGGCCGCTGCGACGCGCGCGAGTCGGTGCCGTTCAAGGCGGTCGACGGCGTCATCGACGCGATCTGCCGGCGGCTCGGCGCCTTGCCCGCCGCCGAGGTGAAGGCGCGGCTGCCCGCCGACGTCGCGCTGCTCGGCCAGGCGTTCGCGGTGATGAACCGCATCGAGGCGATCGCGCAGGCGCCCAAGGCGGATCACGCGGAGCTCGAGCCGCAGGAGCTGCGCCGCCGCGTGTTCGCGACGCTGCGCGAGCTCCTGCGCAGGCTCGCCGAGCGCGAGCCGGCGGTGATGGTCATCGAGGACCTGCAGTGGGCGGACGCCGACTCGCTGCTCCTGCTCGCCGAGATGATCCGCCCGCCGGAGGCGCCGCCGCTGCTGGTGGTCGCGACCCTGCGCGACACGCTCGAGGGCGAGACCGGCGCCCGCGGCGTCGGCGACATCGCGTCGGAGCTGCCCGGCGACGTGCGCGAGCTGGCGGTCACCGCGCTGCCGATCGACGAGGCGCGCGCGCTGGTCGACGCGCTCGCCGCCGACACCAGCGGCGAGCAGATCGATCCCGATGTCGTCACCCGCGAGGCGTCCGGGCACCCGATGTTCATCCAGGAGCTGATCCGCAGCCGCGCCGCGCTCGGCGCGCGGCGGCCGCTCCGCCTCGAGGATGCGCTGTGGGCCCGCATCGAGCAGCTCGACCGCGAGGCGCGCGACCTGCTCGAGGTGCTGGCGGTCGCCGGCGCGCCGCTCGTGCAGGAGGTGGCGGCGCGCGCGCTCGCGATCGAGCCGGGCCCGTTCGCGCAGCGAGTCGCGCGGCTGCGCGCGGCCCACCTCGTGCGCACGACCGGCGCGCGGCGCACCGACTGGATCGAGCCGTACCACGACCGCGTGCGCAGCGCGGTGATCGTCAAGCTCGACGGCAAGGTCGCGCAGCCGTGGCACCAGCGGCTGGCGCTGGCGCTCGAGGGCTCGCAGCACGCCGACCCGGAGGCGCTGGCCAGCCACTGGCGCGAGGCCGGCGATCCGGCGCGCGCCGCGGTGTTCGCCGCCCGCGCCGCCGAGGACGCGGAGCGATCGCTCGCGTTCGATCGCGCGGCCCGCCTGTACCAGCTCGCGCTCGACCTGCGCGGCGAGCCGGGGCCGAACGCGCCGAGCCCGTCGGCGGTCGAGCGGGCGGACGCGCTGCGCCTGCGCACCCGGCTCGGCGACGCCCTCGAGAACTGCGGCCGCGGGCCCGAGGCGGCGGCGGCCTACCAGCGCGCGGCCGAGCTGGCCGGCACCGCCGACGCGGTCGACCTCCGCCGGCGAGCGGCCGATCAGCTCCTGCGCAGCGGCCACATCGACGACGGCCTGCAGGCGATCCGGTCGGTGCTGGCGGCGATCGATCTCAAGCTGCCGGGCACGCCGCGGTCGGCGCTGGTGGCGCTCCTGTCGTGCCGCGCGCGCGTGCGCCTGCGCGGGCTCGGCTTCAAGCGGCGCGAGCTGGCGCAGGTCGCCGCCGACGATCTGCTGCGCATCGACACCTGCTGGTCGGTCTCCGCCGGCCTCGGCCTCGTCGACAACATCCGCGGCTCGTACTTCCAGTCGCGCGGGCTCCTGTTCGCGCTGGCGGCCGGCGAGCCCGGGCGGATCAGCCGTGCCCTGTCGGCGGAGGCGGCGTTCTGCTCGGCGGCCGGCGGGCCCGCGGCGAAGCGGTCGGCGCGGCTCCTCGACGAGGCGGAGCGGCTCGCCCGCGAGGTCGGCACGCCGTACGCGGTGTCGTGGGCGACCGGCGCCGGCGGCATCGTCGCCGCGCTCGAGGGCCGCTGGAAGACGGCGATCGAGCGCTGCACGGCGGGCCTGGCCGGGTTCCGCGATCGGTGCGTGGGCGTGGCGTGGGAGGTGGCGATCATGAACTGGTTCTCGCTGTGGTCGCTCGCGTACCTCGGCAAGCTCGACGAGCTGATGCGCCGCGTGCCGGCCCAGCTCGTCGACGCCGAGATCCGCGGCGACCTCCACGCGGAGATCGGCCACTCGACCGGGCTCGCGAACCTGATCTGGCTCGCCGTCGACGATCCGGACCGCGCCGAGGCGCGCGGCCGCGAGGCGATGGCGCGGTGGTCGCAGACGACCTTCCACGTCGAGCACTGGTGGGACCTGCTCGGCCGGACGCAGGTCGACCTCTACCG
>DASZXE010000260.1:0-2926 GCA_035546475.1 Kofleriaceae bacterium | reverse complement strand
ACGCGCTTCGATCACGCGGCGTTCGGCGCGCGGGCGCGGGCGTTCGCGGACGTGATCGACGCGTCGGTGCTGTCGCCGTCGGCGATCGCGTCGGCGCTGGCGGGCGCGCTGGGCGCGACCGGGCCGGTCGAGACGGTCTGCCTGGCGTGCGCGTCGGGGGCGGCGGCGATCGTCGAGGCGGTGCGCGCGCTGCGGGCCGGCGAGTGCGACGTCGCGCTGTGCGGCGGCGTCGGCGCCGACGTCGATCCGCTGATGCTGGCCGGCTTCGGGCTGCTGGGCGCGCTGTCGGCCCGCGGGGTGTCGTGTCCGTTCGATGCCGCGCGCGACGGGTTCGTCGTCGGCGAGGGCGCGGCGATGCTGGTGCTGTCGGCGACGCGGGAGGACCGGGCGTGGGCCGGGGCGGCGGGGCCGGGCGTGGAGGTCGCCGGCGTCGGCCGCAGCCTCGACGGCTACCACCTGACCGCGCCCGAGCCGGAGGGCGACGGCGCGGCGCGCGCGATGACCGACGCGCTGCGCGACGCGGGGGTCGATGGCGGCGCGGTCGGCTACGTGCAGGCCCATGGAACGTCGACGCCGCTCAACGATCCGGTGGAGATCGAGGCGCTCGGCCGCGTGCTCGGCGACGCGCTGGGCCGGGCGTACGTGTCGTCGGTGAAGGGGGCGGTCGGCCACTGGGTCGCGGGCGCGGGGGCGATCGGCGTCGTCTGCGCGATCGAGGCGGTGGCGTCGGGCGCGATCGTGCCGACCGCGGGGCTGCGCACGGCCGATGCGGCGTGCGCGGCGCGGCATGTCGTCGGCGAGGGGGTGCGCGCCGACGTCGAGGTCGCGCTCGCCAACGCGTTCGCGTTCGGCGGCGCCAACGCGAGCGTCGTCGTGCGGCGCGGACCGGAGGGCGCGTGAGCCGCGAGGTCTACCTCGTCGCGACGGCGGCGGTCAGCCCGTTCGGCCTCGGCGCGGCCGCGCTGTGCGCGGGGCTGCGCGGCGAGGTGGCGGCGTCGGCCTCGACGCTGCTGGCGGCGAGCCATCCGGGGGCGCGGGCGATCGGCGTGGCGGCGGTGCCGGCGGCGCACGACCCGGTGCCGGCGAAGGCGAGGAAGACGATGTCGCGCGCCGCGTACCTCGGGGCGATCGCGCTGCGCGCGCTCGTCGAGGCCGGCGGGTGGCGCCAGCGCGACGGCGTCGGGTACTTCCTCGGCGTCGGCGCGTCGGGCGGCTCGATGGCCGACCTCGAGGCGATCCTGGCGGCGACGCTCGGCGGCGGAGACCGGGGCGATGACGGCGGCCGCGACGGCCACGATGGCGGCGACGGCGGCTTCGACCTGCGGCGGTTCGGCGAGGCGGGGATCCCCGCATGCAACCCGCTGCTCGCGTTCCAGTTGATGAACAACTTCACGATGTGCCACGGCGCGATCCTCGAGGGGACGACCGGGCCGTCGGGCGCGTTCTTCTCGCGCGGGGCCGGCACGGTGGCGGCGCTGGTCGAGGCGCGCGAGGCGATCGCGGCCGGCGACTGCGAGCGCGCGATCGCCGGCGGCGCCGACTCGGCCTTGCACCCGGTGACGTGGGTCGAGCACCAGCGGCTCGCCGACGCGCCGGTGCGGCTGCCGGCGTCGGAGGGCGCGGCGCTGCTCGCGCTCGCCGCGGCGCCGGGAGACGGGGCGGCGATCGTCGTCGAGGCGGCGGAGCAGGTGACGCGCGCCGACGATCCGGCGGCGCGGGCGGCAAGGCTTGTCCGGACGGCGGACGGTGGCTGCGACGTGGTGGTCGTCGGAGCGGATGATCCGGGGCAGCGTGATGCGCTGATGGCGGCGATCTGCGGATCGGGGGCGGGATCGCGCAGCGAGGCGCTGACGCTGGACGCGGTGGGGAGCTGCCTGGCGGCGACGCCGGCGCTCGGCTGGGTGGCGGCGCTCGAGCGGCTGCGCGCGGGCGGCCGGCGCGCGGCGGTCGTCACGCTCGACGGCGCGGGCGACCTGGCGGTGGTCGTCTTCGCGCGACGCGACGGAGGCGGCGCGTGAAGCGGCGCGCGGTCATCACCGGCGTCGGCGTGACGTCGGCCTTCGGCGTCGGCGCGGCCCGGCTGTGGGCCGGGCTCGCCGAGGGGCGATCGGCCGTCGGCCCCATCCGCAGCTTCGATGCAGCGACCTTCCCGGTCCAGGTCGCCGGCGAGGTGCCGGTCGTGGACGCGGATGCCGACTGGCTGATCGAGCACGCGGCGCACCCGTCGATCGACGCGGTCGCCGACGGCCTCGACGGCGTCGGCGGGCTGCGCGATCGCAAGGTGGCCTTCGCGCTGGTGGCGGCCGCCGAGGCGTGGCGGTCCGCGGGCCTCGACGACGGCGACGCGCGCGAGGCGCACGTCGTGCTCGGCCTCGGGCTCGAGCACGCCTCGCTCGAGGACTTCGCGCCGATCTTCGACCGCGGCCCGGGCCGCGTCGACTGGGCACGCGAGCCGGGCGCCGCGATCCCCGAGCTGCGCTTCCGCCAGCCGCTCGACCTCGCGGCGCGCGCGGTGGCCGAGCTGCTCGGCGTGCGCG
This sequence comes from Kofleriaceae bacterium, assembly GCA_035546475.1. Taxonomy (GTDB): domain Bacteria; phylum Myxococcota_A; class Polyangia; order Haliangiales; family Haliangiaceae; genus UBA2376. Next base: position 389 of record DASZXE010000260.1, on the reverse strand, counting down.
GGCCGGTGGTCGCCAACGTGTCGGCGTGCGCGGCCGGCGCGCTCGCCATCGCGCAGGCGGCGGCCCGCATCGAGCGCGGCGCCGACCTCGTCGTCACCGGCGCCGCCGACTCGATGGTGAACCCGCTCGGCGTCGCGGGCATGGCGCGGCTCGGCGCGCCGTCGCCGCGCGCGACGGCGCTCGACGCGTGCCGGCCGTTCGACCGCCACCGCGACGGCCTCGTGATCGGCGAGGGCGGGGCGGTCTTCGTCGTCGAGGACGAGGCCAGCACCGCGTGGCTGAAGAGGGGATTGCCGCGCACTGGAAGTACAAGGAAGGCCGCGTCGGTGCCGATCGCGACGAGCAGTACTTCGCCTGGCTGCGGCGCCTGCTCGAACTGCAGCAGGAAG
>DASZXE010000259.1:0-1982 GCA_035546475.1 Kofleriaceae bacterium | reverse complement strand
GTCGGCGGCCGCCTCGCCCGCGGCCGGCCCGCGCGTCGTCGGCGACGCGGGCACGACCGCGGGCGTCGACGGCATCGGCGGCGGCGTCACCCACGGCGGCGGCCGCGACACCGTGGTCGGCGCCTGCTCGAACGCACCACCCGGGATCGCCGGCGGCACCCACGCCGCCGGGCCGGCGAGGATCGGATCGAGCGCCTGGCCGAGCGCCTCCGCGTTCGCGTACCGCTCCTCGGGCCGCTTGGCGAGCAGCCGCAGGATGATCGCCTCGCACGCCGGCGACAGGTTCGGCACCAGGCTGCGCGGCGACTCGGGCGTCTCCATCAGGTGGTTCGCGAGCAGCACGCCCGGGGCGGTCGAGGTGAACGGCGGCCGCCCGCTGACCAGCTCGTAGAAGATGCAGCCGAGCGAGTAGAGGTCGGAGCGGTGATCGACCTCGCCGGCGCCGCGGCACTGCTCGGGAGACATGTACGTCGGCGTCCCGAGCACCGCGTCCGCGCGGGTCATCTGCGGCCCCTGGCGCGCCGGGCCGCTCAGCTTCGCGATGCCGAAGTCGAGGATCTTCGGGCGCTCGCCGCCCGGCACCGCCGGGTCGGGGCAGAGGAAGAGGTTGTCCGGCTTGAGATCGCGGTGGATGATGCCGGCGGTGTGCGCCGCCCCGAGCGCGCTGGCGGTCGTGCGGATGATCGCGGCCGCCTCGGCCTCGGGCATCTGCCCGATGCGGCGCAGCCGGCGCGCGACCGGCTCGCCGTCGAGCAGCTCCATCACGATGTACGCCTGTCCGCCCGGCGTGTAGCCGAAGTCGAAGATCTCGACGATGCCCGGGTGGCGCACCGCGGTCGCCGCGCGCGCCTCGTTGAAGAAGCGAGTGACCACCTCGCGCTGGTGCGACAGCTCGGGCAAGAGCATCTTCACCGCGACCGGCCGGCCGATCATGATGTGCTCGGCGCGGTAGACCACGCCCATACCGCCCTCGGCGATCTTCGAGACGATGCGGTAGCTACCTGCGAGCTCGCCGATCACGGGCGCGCTCCGACGCCGCTCCGGCCGACGAGCTCCATCATCCGCGCAGGGTGACATGCGGACGAGGTCGGCTCAAGCGTCGCCTCGCTGGCAAGCTGCCACACGGATCCCGCCGCCGCCTGCGCCGGCCGGCACGTCGCCTCGCTCGGGTGCGCCACCCTGTCTGATCCGGCCAAGGCCGCGTTCGTTGGAGGCGCCGCCGCGACGTCGGGCCCGCGGCGTCGCGCCGCCGCGGCGAGCAGCGGCAGGATTCCCGACGGCGCCGGCGCGGCTGGCCGCGCAGCGACCGTCGGCCCGGCCCGCTCGACGCCCCGCGCAAGGGGTCCGGGTTGCGGCGGTGCAGCCCGGGCCGAAGAAGAAACCCCGTCGTGGTCGACGGGGTTGCAGTGAGGAGCCGCCCGGATTTGAACCGGGGAATGGAGGTTTTGCAGACCTCTGCCTTACCACTTGGCTACGGCTCCGACGGCGACCGTCTTACCGCAGCGCGTGCACGCGTTCAAGCCGCGGGCGGCGCGATGGCGCGGGCTCGCTCGGCGGCGCCGGGCCGAGCACGAGCGAGCTCGCGACCCGCGGCGGATGCCCGAGGCGAGCCTGCACGGCAGTCGCCGGCCGCGAGCCTGCGCGGCAGTCGCCGGCGGCGAGCCTGCCCTTGCGCCTCGCCCGCTGGGCCGACGACCGGCTCCACGATGCGAGCGGCGGACCGAGCAGCCCCGTCGTTCGCAAGGCGTGCTGGCAGTCGCCGGCGGCGAGCCCGCACGGCAGTCGCCGGCTGCGAGCCTGGCCTTGCGCCTCGCCCGCTGGGCCGACGACCGTCTCCACGTTGCGAGCGGCGGACCGAGCAGCCCCGGTCGTTCGCAAGGAGTGCTGGCAGTCGCCGGCTGCGAGCTGCACGGCAGTCGCCGGCGCCGAGCCGCGCGATTCGCGAGCAGTGCGGCGGACCAGCGGACGCCGAAGGGCCGGTC
>DASZXE010000258.1:0-15741 GCA_035546475.1 Kofleriaceae bacterium | reverse complement strand
CCACGCCCGCGTCACCCGCGCCCGCCACGATCGCCACCGCCGTCGACCTCGCCGGCCTCGACCTCACCTGCGAGCCGCGCCCGGGCCTGCTCGTCCCCTGCTACCCGGACCTCGTCGCCTCGGTGCGCGACGCCACCGGCGACGTCCACGCCACGATGTCCGACGCGCTCGGCGGCGCGCTGACCGCGCTGTTCGTCGATCGCGAGCTCACCGCCGGCGGCGCGCCCGCCGCGCTGTCGATCACCGGCGCCCGCGCCCGCGCGCTGCCCGCCGGCGATCAGGCGATCGCCCGCGTCGAGCTCGAGGCGCGCCTGGTCGCGCCCGCGCCGTGACGGGATCCCGCGGCCCGGTCTGTTAGACTCGCCGCCATGAACCGCACGTCGCTGCTTTCGTTGGTCGCATCCTCCCTGGCGGTGAGCGCAGCCGGGTGTGGAGGCGGCACCAAGAAGGTCGCGAGCCCGGTCGTGGTCGCCCCGCCGCCGACCCGGGCCACCCTCAAGAAGAAGAAAAAGAAGGTCGTGCCGGTGTGCGTGGCGCAGACCGACCAGGCGGTGATCGGCATGTCCGCCGCCGACGGCGATCTGGTGCAGTTCTGCGTGGCCGACGGCAACGGCGACTCCAAGTGCTACGGCGTCGAGCTGGGCAGCAAGAAGTGGCAGCGCCTCGAGCGGCCGCCGATCCCGCAGGTGGCGTCGCTCGAGCCGCCGGTCGCGCACCTCCGCTCGACGCCGCACGAGGTCGAGGTGTGCGCCGGCAGCGGCGACGACGCCTGCAACGTCCTCAAGCCGCGGGTGAAGAAGGCCGAGAACCCGATCGAGGCCGCGGTCAACGGCGCCGGCACCTACGTCGCGATGATGCTCGGCGACGCCGAGAGCGGCAAGGGCTACGCCGAGGTGTGGAGCGTCGCGAAGAAGAAGAAGGTCGGCACGATCAAGTACGCCAAGGGCGACTACCAGTGCGGCACCGCGCACGTCGTCGACGACCTGGTCTTCGTCAGCGCGGGCCTGTGCGCGGGCCCGTCGGCGCGCGGCGCGCTCTACAACGCGAAGGGCAAGAAGCTCGCCGACGTCGGCGGCGCGGACTTCGGCACCTACGGCACGGTGCCGGTGCAGATCGGCCCGCACCGCTGGGCGTTCCTGTCGGAGACCGGCGGCGTGATCGCGATCCACGACTCGTCGACCGGCAAGCTCGAGAAGACGATCGACCTGCTGTCGCTGTGGGCCCCCGCCGGCGGCGGCGCGTCCGGCGGTGGTGACGCCGGCGACGACGGCGGCTCGTCGGACGACGCGGCGCCCGCCACCGGCGGCAACCCGGGCGAGTCGGCGCTGCTGCGCGGCGCCGACGGCAAGCTCCTGGTCGTCACCGGCTCGCCGCACCCGGGCAACATCGGCATCGTCGACGTCGACGGCGGCACGGTCGATGTCGTCGCCGCGCGCCCGTGCGCGGAGGGCGAGGCGCCGCCGGCCGCCGGCTCCGGCTCCGACGACGCCGGCTCCGGCGACAGCGGGTCGGACGACGGCGGGTCGGACGACGGCGACTCCGGTTCCGACGACGGCGACTCCGGCGACTCCGGCGGCGGCGCCAAGGCCACCGCGCCCGACAAGCCCGACAGCTCCGACGACTCCGACGCCGACGACGCGACCTCCCATCCCGCCACCGACCTCGACTGACGCCCGCGGCCTCCCGCCGCCTGCGTGAGGCGGGTGCGGTACGGCGAATGCAGCGATCGTGGGGAAGGAAGGAGAAGGAGGTTCGATCATGCGTATGCTGACTGCAGCCGCGCTGCTCGTCGCCGCGATCCCGGCGACGGCCGTGGCGAACCCGAAGGCCACGATGAAGAAGGCGCAGACGCTGGAGGTGTCGTCGGCGGTCTTCAGCGACAAGGGCGACATCCCGGCGCGCTACACGTGCGATGGCGAGGGCGACACGCCGTCCTTGCAGTGGTCGCGCGCGCCCGCCGGCACGGCCAGCATCGCCGTGACCGTGCAGGACCCCGACGCGCCGAAGAAGACGTTCACGCACTGGCTGGTGACCGACATCCCCGGCAACGTGACCAGCATCGGCGGCGGCACCGGCGTTCCCCAGGGCGCGCGCGAGCTGAAGAACGACAGCGGCACCGACGGGTGGAGCGGGCCGTGTCCGTCGACCGGACGGCACCACTACGTGTTCACCGTCTACGCGCTCGACACCCTGTTGCCGACGGTGGTCACCGCCGACAACTTCGCGTCGGCCATCAAGGGCCACGTGCTCGCCGAGGGCAAGCTGACCGGCATGTACCAGCGCAGCAGCACGAACGCCGGGACGCAGCGGACCCACGACGACGACCGGTCGCGGCCCGGCATGACCGCTCCTCACGGCTGACCGCCCATCGCCTCGTCGCAGCGCGCGCACCGGCCTGGCGCACGCCGGGCGCGGTCGCACGCGCGGCGGCGCGCGCTACTGCCGGCGGACCAGCGCTCGCTCGACGTCGTAGAGCGAGATCGGGTCGGTGCTGCCCTGGATGACCAGGCGCTCGACGGTGTTGTGCAGCTCGCGCACGTTGCCGGGCCAGTCGTGCTGCGCGAGGCGCGTCGCCGCGTCGGGGGCGAAGCCGCTGCGCCGCTGCTGCCCCGCCTCCGCCGCGAGCTGGTAGAGGAACCGCTCGGCGAGGCCGATGATGTCACCCTGCCGCTCGACGAGGGCGGGCACCAGCATCACCTGCCCGGCCAGCTTGCGGTACAGGTCGTCCCGCAGCGCGCCCGCCTGCACCGCCTGCATCAGGTCGGCGCAGCTCCCCGCGATGATGCGCACGTCGAGCGGCGTCTTGCCGCCGGACGACTTCTCCAGGTAGCCGAGGTCGAGCGCGCGGGCGAGCCGCTTCTGCGAGCGCTGCGGCAACGCCGCCAGCTCGTCGAGGAAGAGGGTGCCGCCGCGCGCCTGCTCCAGCTTGCCCGGCTTGCGCTCGCCGCCCTGCGCCTCGTGGCCGAACAGCTCGCTCTCGACGAGGCTCTCGGTCAGGCCGGCGCAGTGCGCGACGACGAACGGCCCGGGCGCGCGCGGGCTGCGGCGGTGGACCGCCTCGGCGAGCCGCTCCTTGCCCGAGCCCGGCGGGCCGACCAGCAGCGCGGCCTCGGGGCGCTGCGCCAGCCAGGTCACCCACTCGCGCATGCGGGCGGAGACCGCGCTGTCGCCGTCGATCTCGACGAGCCCCTCGCGCTCGCTGTCGGCGCGGTTGCCGCGCGACAGGCTCTCGATCGCGCCCTCGAGCGCGCGCGCCGCCACCGCGATCACCGCCAGCACGCCCTCGTCCCAGCCGGCGCCGGCGCGATCGGCGACCATCAGCGACGGCACCGAGTCGATGAGCAGCGGCACCGCCAGCGCGCCGCGGCCGCCGTCGCTGGCGAGCACCGCGCGGCGCTGCTCGGCCACCTTCACCAGCAGCGCGCGATCGAGCGGCACCACGCCGACCGGCGCGTCGTCCTCGTCGGCCTTGCCGGCCACCACCGCGAACGCGCTGCCGCGATCGCCGTCGGAGTCGCGCAGGATCTGGAAGCGGGTCGCGCCGAGCGCGCGGCCGAGGACGGTGACGGTCAGCTCGGCGGCCGCCGACACCGTCGACGCCTTCGGCAGTCCGAGCGCGAGCGACGACACCGCGCGCAGCGCCTCGGCGAGGAACGCCGGATCGCCGCTGACCTGCCCGACCGTGCTCGCGATCACCTCGGCGTCGTGCTCGGCGTGCACGACCGTGCCGGCGCCGGTGCAGGCGACCTCGCCCTCGGAGATCACCTCGATCACCGAGTGGCCGATCTCGATGCGATCGCCCGTCGACAGCGAGCGCATCGTCACCGGCTCGCCGTTGACGACGGTGCGGTTGGTGCTGCCCATGTCGATCACGAGCGGCCGTCCGTCGCGCACGCCGATGCGGAAGTGCTCGCGGCTGACGGCGGCGTCGCCGAGCTTCATCGAGCACGAGTCGCCCCGTCCGACCATGCCACCCTCGGGCGGGATGGTGATGATTCTGCCCCGATCGGGGCCGCTGATGACCATCAGGCGCGAGCGCATCGAGGACGATGATACAGAGAAACGGTCGCCGCCGTCCCCGTCGAGCGAGCCCGGCCGCGTCTTCGCGGCGGGTGCGCACGAGGCGCCGGCGTCGACCGTGCGCCTACACGGGCGGGACCGCGGCCGCGCAGATCCTCGGCCTCCATGGCGTCGTACGGATCGTCGCCGGCAAACCTTCCCTCGCGCGCGCCTCGCCCGCGCCGCGAGCCCGGCGAGCCCGGCGAGCCCGGCGAGCCGCCGTCAGTTGCCGAAGCCGCCGGCCGACCGCATCGGCGCGCCGCCGCCGATCGCCACCGCCGACTGCGAGAAGACCTGGAACGCCTTGCGGATCTCGCCGGCGGTGTTGCCCGGCGTCAGGATCCAGCGGTCGGGGATGCCCATCGACCGGAAGACCGCGCGGAAGTCGGTCGTCCCGTCGCTGATGCCCATCGCGGCGACCACGTGCTGCTCCTGGGCGACCAGGTCGGTCACCAGCGCCTTCACCTCCTTCGCGCCGGCGCGGGTCGAGCCGTAGTCGCCGCCGTCGGTGATGAGCAGCGTCACCGTGCGGACCGGGACGCCGGCCTGCGCGAGCTCGGTCGACTTCGCGAGCACGGTGCCGAGCAGCACGATCGTCTGATCGTAGAGCGGCGTGCCGAGGCGCGGATCGTAGTTGTCGTCGTCCATCTCGATCGCGTCGGCGAGGCCGACGTACGGATAGAGGACGGTGCCGTTCAGGTAGCGCGTGTGGACGAAGACCTCGCCGGCCTGGCGCGAGCGGCGCAGCGCGTCGAGGACGAGGTTGTGGCCGTCGCGCACGTGGCGCGTGTTGCGCGCGGCGGCGATCGACTGCGAGTCGTCGGGCATCATCGTCACCAGCACGACCTCGCTCGCGGCGATGTCGTCGACGGCGACGCCGAGGCCGGCCTGGATCTGCGCGCCGAGGTCGGCGACGTCGAGCGCGGTCATCGCCGCCTTCGACACCGCGCCGGTGCGGTGGGCGTCGTCGAGCAGCTTCCTGGCGGTCCCCTTCGGTCGGTTCTGATCGTCGTGGCTCATGGCGGATCCTTTCCGGTGTGGTGGCGCGGGCCGGGCTCAGGCCAGGCCGGGCCAGCTCGTGATCGGGTCGGTGCTCTTCACCAGCCGCATGCCGGCGTCGGCGAAGCGCTGGAGCGCGGCGTCGGCGGCCGCGGTGAAGTCGACGGCGAAGCCGCCCTTGCCGTCGGGGACGGTCACCGCCGACATGCAGTCGGTGACCAGGTAGACCTTGCGCGCGAGCGCGGCGTCGACGGCGACGATCTCGGTCAGCAGGTCGTCGATCGTGCTCTTGACGCAGTGGCTGGCGGCCTGGCCGGCGATGACGACGGCGTCGGCGGCGAGCAGCGTCTTCACGAACTGCGTGTTGCGCTGGGCGAGCGGCTGGCCGTCGAAGCGGTCGAGGACCTCGGGCCGCAGCACCGAGTAGTTCTCGGTGAGCGGGTTGCCGCCCTTGACCTCGACCCACGACTGCGCCGAGCGGGTGTAGGCGTGGAACAGGCGCGCGGCGTGGACGACGCCGGCGAGCGCGTGGCCGTCGGAGCCGAGCAGGCAGTGCGGCGGCCACAGGTAGAGCTGGTACTTGCCGGCGGCCTCGAGCGCCTGGCAGTAGTGGCGGACCTGCGCGCACAGCCACGCGTAGTTGCCGCCGCACAGCCAGCGCGCCATCGCCGGGTTCGGCCGGACGAGGCCGCGCGCGAGGTCGTCGCTGGTGATCACCCGGTGGGGCGTGAGCGGCGCGTCGTCGCGATCGAGCCAGAAGGCGGGCGAGAAGATCTGGTAGGCGAAGTGGGTGTCGAGCGTGGTCGTGATGTCGGTGATCGCGTCGAGGTTGCGGTAGACCAGCTCGGCGGTGCGGCGCGCGTCGTCGACGGCGCCGCGGCCGCTGCGGCCGGCGACGTAGAGGCTGCCCTCGGGGAAGCAGAAGTCCTTCTGGACGTCGATCAGCAGCAGGTGGACGCGGCGCTCGTCGCCGGCGCTCGGCCTGACGTCGTGCTGGCGGCGCCACGACGCGGCGGCGGCGGCGAGGGCGCCCTGATCGGGCGCGTAGCTCCACGACGCGGCCTGGGCCGGATCGTAGTGGGCGGGGAGCGGCAGGGTGCGGTTGCGCGAGAGCGACATGGGGCCTCCTTCATCGGAACGAGAGGACGAGGTGGTGAACGGGGGTGGGCGCGCCGGCCGCTGCAGGCAGGGCGACGCGGGTGGCCTTGCGGACGGCGAGGCCGTCGGGCACGACGGCGAGATCGTCGGCGGCGCAGACGAACGGCGCGGTCTCGGGGAAGCGGCGGCCGACCACGAGCTGGCCGGCGACGAGCTCGACGCGGACGATGCCCGCGTCGGTGGGGACGAGCAGGTGGGGGCCGGCCGCGCACGCGCCGCCGAGCCCGGCCATCCAGTCGCGATCGTCGGCGGGCGCGGCCGCGAGCGCGTGGAGGCGGCCACCGCCGACGACGGCGACGGTCACCTGCTCGCGGCCCGCGAACGCCTCGCGCCACCAGAGCCAGGCGCGATCGTCGGCGAGGACGCAGCCGCGATCGAGGAGCTGGCCGCGCAGCGCCGGCAGCCGGACCCGATCGTCGACGCCGCGGCGGTCGGGCGAGAAGGTGAAGCCGACCGCGTGGCCACCGGCGCGCCACAGGCCGGCGCCGAGCCGCGGGCCGACCCAGGCGCTGGTGAGCCCGTCGAGGATCTGACCGATCGGCTCGGGGCCGAGCAGGCCGTGGCGCCACAGGGTACCGCCGCTCATCCAGACCGGCGGCGCGCCGGCGTGCGGCGTACGGCCGACCGGCCAGGCGTGCGGCGGAGGCGCGGCGGCGAGCGCGCGCACCGACAGCGCGCCGAGCGGGAGCGCGGCCGGGACGGCGACCGTCTTCGCGCAGCTCGGGCAGCGCGCGCGGCCATGATCGATCGCGCACGCGTCGCAGCGGGTGAGGCGCAGGCGATCGAGCAGCGCGGCGGGGAACGGACCGCGGCGGCCGCGGGCGAAGACGTCGGCGAAGTGGTCGGCGAGGTCGTCGGGCAGCGCGGCCAGCGGGACCGCGGCGCGCGGGTAGGTGACGTCGGCGGCGAAGACCGGCGGGCCCTCGAGCGGGCGGGCCGCCGGCGCGACGCGGCGCGCGGGCTCGGCGGGCGCGTGGACGCCGCCGAACGGTCCGACCCACAGCAGGGTGCGGAACACCATGACGGCGAACGCGTACCAGTCGCTGTCGCGATCGTGCGGGTGGGCGAGCACCGGCGCCGCCGCGGGCCGCGCGCACAGGCGCGGATCGACGAACCGCTCGGTGTAGAGCGTGCACGGCCAGCGCCCGTACTGGAAGCTGTCGGCGTCGAGCAGGTGGACGCGCGGGCCGTCGACGAGCACGTTGCCGTCGTTGAAGTCGCCGAGGACGACGCCGGCCGCGTGCAGCGCGCCGACCGCGGTGTGCAGCGAGCGCAGCGCGTGGACGAGCGCCGGCAGATCGGTCGCGCCGGGCTTGCGCACGCGCGGCTCGCCGAGCTCGTGCAGCGGTCGGCCGGCGACCTTCGCCATCACGTAGCCGACGGCGGGCGCGCCGCTCGCCTTGCCGGCGCGCGCGAGGGCGAGCGGCGTGACGACGGCCGCCGGCAGCGGGCGCGGGCAGTCGCGCAGGCGGGCGTCGAGCTCGGCGAGGCGGGTGGCGGCGGCCGCCTCGCGCGCGGCGTCGCCGGTGACGTCCGGGTGGCGCGGGCCCTTGAACAGCTTGAGCGCGCGATCGCCGAGGTCGTGGACGACCGCCTCGCCGCCCTGGCCGAGCACCGGCGCGCGATCGACGTCGATCCGCTCGCTGCCGATCCAGACGCTGGTCACGGCCGCCTCCAGCGGGCGAGCGCGATCGTCGTGTCGTCGTCGAGGAGCGCCGGGCGCCGCTCGACGCGGCGGCCGTCCCAGTCGATCGACGTCGTGTCCTCGGCGAGCAGCGCGAGCTTGCGGGTCAACGCCTGCGGGCTGCGGTATAGCGCGTCGGCGCCGGCGGCGTCGGTCAGGTGCCACGAAGGGTGCTCGGCGCCGGCGCCGTGCCGGCGCGCGTCGAGGGCGCCGGCCGGTGGGCCGAGACCGGCGCCGATCGCGACGCCGTCGACGAGCGGCACCGCGCCGTCGCTGGCGAGCAGCGCGCAGCCGACACCGGCGTCGGCGATCCAGGTCTCGCCGGTCGGCCGCTCGCCGAGGAGGCCGAGCGCGAGGTACGGCGGCTGGTTGTCGGCGAACGGGCCGATCACCCGCTGCTCGCGGCCGAGGCCGAGGACGCCGTCGCCGAGCGCGTGGACGGCGGCGCGCTCGGCGGTGACGACCGCGCACAGCGTCGTCGCCAGCAGGTGGCCGGCGACCAGGTCGGCGCGGGCGGGGCCGCGGGCGCAGCCGAGCGCGGCGCACAGCGCGGCCAGGTGATCGAGCACCTCGTCGCCGGCGGCGTCGAACAGGTCGTGCTCGATCGAGGCGCCGGCCTCGACGCGGTCGGCGAGCGCGCGCAGCCAGAGCCGGGCTCCCAGCTCGGCGCCGACCTCGGTGCGCCGGCCGCTGCCGCAGCCGTCGCAGACGACGATGACGAGGCCGCGCGGGCCGCGCCGCCAGACCACCGCGTCCTGGTTCGGACGGCCGAGCCGGCGGTGGAGGCGGCCGGCGACGCTGCCGGCGGCGACCTCGACGTCGACGAGGCCCGCCACCATCCCCGCCGGCGCCTGGGCTCCCGGCTGCCCCGCGCGCGCCGTCCCCGTCTCCGCCATGGTGTCGTTCATACACTTCATATAGTGTCACCATTACACCATGTCAAGCGGCGTCGACGTCCGCGCCGCGATCGCCGCGGAACCGGTGGGCAATCAGGCGATCGCGCGGCGCGCCGCGGCGCGCGTCAGCCCGGAGGCCGTCCGGCGCGCGGCCGCGAACCGGCGCCTCGCGGAAACGCCACCGGCGCCTCGCGGCGCGACCGCCGCCCTTTCGGGACGCTCACGGGGTTGCCGAGACTGCGTTCTTGACCCGCGCGCGACGAGCCAAGGGACGAACTTGCCGGCGCCGATCGATCGCGATCGTCGTGCTCGGCAACCCTGTCAGGGCGCGAGGCGGCCGCGCTGCCAGACGCCGGCGGCGTCGAGCCGGTACTGCACGCGATCGTGCAGCCGCGACGGCTGGCCCTGCCAGAACTCGATCGCGTCGGGCACCACCCGGTAGCCGCCCCAGTAGGCCGGGCGCGGCGGCTCGGCGCCGTCGAGCTGCGCCTCGACGCGCGCGACCCGCTCCTCGAGCTCCGCGCGGCTCGCGAGCGGCCGCGACTGCGGCGACGCGATCGCGCCGAGCCGGCTGCCGAGCGGCCGCACCGCGAAGTACGCGTCCGACGCCGCGTCGTCGACCCGCTCGACCGTCCCCTCGACGCGCACCTGCCGGTCGAGCGCGGGCCAGTAGAAGCAGAGCGCGGCCTGCGGGCGCGCCGCCAGCTCGCGCCCCTTGCGGCTCTCGAAGTTGCTGAAGAAGACGAAGCCGCGCTCGTCGAGCTCCTTCAGCAGCACGGTCCGCGCCGACGGGCGGCCGTCGTCACCGACGGTCGCGAGCGTCATCGCGTTCGCGCGCCCGGGCTGCGCCTCGTCGGCGCCCGCGTACCACGCGCGGAACAGGTCGAGCGGATCGTCGGGGCAGCTCGCGGGATCGAGGTGCGGGCCCGCGTACTGCTCGCCGTGGTGCCAGAGGCGCTCGGTCATGCCGTCGGTATCCCCGCTCCGCGACGGGCTGTCAAACGCCCGCGCCCTCGGCAGGTCGTGGCCGCGGGCGCTTTGCGCGGGGCGCCGGCCGGGCGATCCTCGCCGCATGGAGCTCCTGGTCATCCGCCACGCGCTCGCGGTCGAGCGCAGCCCCGAGCTGCCCGACACCGAGCGCCCGCTCACCGACCGCGGCCGCCGCCGCTTCCGCCAGGTCGCGCGCGGGCTGCGCGAGCTCGGCCTCCGCGTCGACGTCGTCCTGTCGAGCCCGTGGCGACGCGCGCACGAGACCGCGCTCCTCCTCGAGAAGCTGGTCGTCGACCGCCGCGCGCCGGTGCTGTCGCCGCTGCTCGCCGGTCCGCCGAAGGCCGAGCTCCTGTCGTCGATCGCGGGCGCGGGCGTCCGCCGGCTCGCCGTCGTCGGCCACGAGCCGTGGCTCGGCGAGCTGATCGCGATGCTGGTCGCCGGCGAGTCGCGCCACGGCAAGGTCTTCCCGCTGAAGAAGGGCGCCGTGGCGATGCTCGACGGCGAGGTCGCGCCCGGCGGCATGGTCGTGCGCGGGCTCCTGCCGCCGCGCGTCCTGCGCGCGCTCGCGTAGGCTGGCCCCGCGCCGGCCACCGGGCGACAATCGCGCGATGTCCAACGTCGCCCTCGCGCTGGTCTTCGTCGTCGCCGCCGCCCACCTCTGGTTCATGATGCTCGAGGCGGTCCTGTGGACGAAGCCGCTCGGCCGCAAGACGTTCGGCCAGACCCGCGAGGACGCCGAGAAGACCAAGGTCCTCGCGATGAACCAGGGCCTCTACAACGGCGGCGTCGCCGCGCTGCTCGTCTGGGCGGCGCTCGATCACCGCGGCCCGACCGTCGACGCCATCCTGATCTTCATCATCGCGATGGGCGTCGTCGGCGCCGTCACCGCGAAGCCGATCATCCTGGTCGCGCAGTCGCTGCCCGCCGCGCTGGCCCTGGTCGCCCGCCACCTCTGATCCGGGCTGGCCGCCGCCGGCCCGGCGTGGTGCAACCGCTCGCCGTGCGCTGGCGCCCGACCCGCCGGCGCCGCCCCCGGCTCCCACGCGGCGCGGCGCAGGCCGTCCACGCGACGCGCGACGGGTGGGCGAGGCCCGCGGCACGCGCCGTGCACCGCTGGCGCCGGCGTGCTCGACTCGGCGCCCCTGATCTTCGCCATCGCGATGCTCGGCGGCGTCGTCGCCCAGGTCGTCGGCCGCCACCTCGCGATCCCCGGCATCGTCCTCCTGCTCGCCGCCGGCGTGCTGCTCGGGCCCGACGTCGCGAACGTCATCCGCCCGCAGGCGCTCGGCTCCGCGCTCGGCGCGATCGTCGGCTTCTCGGTCGCGATCATCCTGTTCGAGGGCGGCCTGCGCCTCGAGGTCGTCCAGCTCCGCAAGCAGGCGGTCGTGATCCGCCGGCTCGTGCTGCTCGGCGGCTTCGTCACCGCCGCCGGCGGCGCCCTCGCCTGCGACCTGCTCATGGGCTGGGACCTGCGGCTGTCGATCCTGTTCGGCACGCTGGTGATCGTCACCGGGCCGACCGTGATCAGCCCGCTGGTGCGCCGCATCCGGCTGGCGCCGAGCCTCGCCACCATCCTCGAGGCCGAGGGCGTCTTCATCGACTCGATCGGCGCGATGATCGCGCTCATGGCCCTCGAGGTCGCGCGCTCGCCGTCGACGGGGACGTTCAGCGAGGCCGCGCTCGAGGTCGCGCTGCGCCTCGGCACCGGCACCGCGATCGGCGCCGCCGGCGGGCTCGTCATCGGCGCCGCGCTGCGGGTGCCGCGCGCGATCCCGCGCGCGATGGCCAACGTCTTCGCGCTCGCCGGCGCGGTGACCGTGTACGAGCTGTCGCACGCGCTGATCAGCGACAGCGGCATCCCGGCGGCGATGGTCGCCGGGCTGGTGGTCGGCAACATGCGCGTCCACCGCATGAGCCAGCTCGCCGAGTTCAAGGAGCAGCTCACGCTGCTGCTGATCGGCACCCTGTTCGTGCTGCTGGCCGCGGACGTCCGCATCGCCGACGTCGCCGCGCTCGGCTGGCGCGCGATCGCGGTGGTGGCGGCGCTCAGCCTGGTGGTGCGGCCGCTGGAGGTGCTGCTGTGCACCGCCGGCGCGGGGCTCGGCCGCCGCGAGAAGCTGTACCTCGCCTGGATCTCGCCGCGCGGCATCGTCGCCGCCGCGGTGGCCAGCCTGTTCGCCGACCAGCTCGCCGCCGCCGGCATCCCGGGCGGCGTCGCGCTGCGCGCGCTGGTGTTCACCGTCATCGCGGTCACCGTCACGGTCCAGGGCCTGACCGCCGGCCCGCTGGCCAAGCTGCTCGGCCTTCGCCACGCCGCCGACCGCGGCTACGTGATCCTCGGCGCCAACGCCCTCGCGCGCCACGTCGCCCGCCGGCTCCGCGACGCCGGCGAGCCGCTCGAGCTCATCGACTACGACCCCGACGACTGCCGCGCCGCCGAGGAGGCCGGCCTCAAGATCATCCACGGCAACGGGCTCGAGGCGCGAACCTTGACCCGCTCGCGCGCCGACGCGCGCACGCACGCGGTCGCCATCACCGGCAACGAGGGCGTCAACCAGCTCTTCGCCCAGCACATCGTCGACGACTTCCACGGCCCGCGCGTGCTGGTCGGCATCGATGTCGACGCCTACGGCGTCACCGCGGAGATGGTGCGCGGCCACGGCGCGGCGGTGCTGTTCGGCCGGCCCGAGGACCTCGGCGGCTGGATCCGCCGCTGGCGCCGCGGCCAGGTCGACGTCCGCCGCCTCGTCTACACCGGCGGTGCGCCGCACCCGCTGCGCGACGCGCCGGCCGGCGAGGTGCTGGCGCTGTTCGTCGAGCGCGATGGCGCGCTGCGCCTGATCGACGACGGCGTCGAGCTCCGCGCCGGTGACGTCGTCGAGCTCGCCCTCGCGCGCGACCGCCGCGAGCGCGCGGACGCGTGGCTCGCCGGCGGTCCGTGGCGTCCGCTCGACGGCGGCAATGGCCTCACGCCCCTCGCTGCCGCCGCCGCCTGAGCTGGGGCGCGGACCGCGCGCGCCGGGGTCAGAGCTGGACGCCGATGCCGACGAGCGCGAAGCCGACGCCGCTCTTGAACGTGCCGGCCATGTCGGGGTTGCGGTTCGGCGTCGGCGGATCCGCCTCGGTCGGCCGCGGCGACGTCGTGCGGCTGAAGTAGGCGACGTAGCCGAGCGTGCCGCTCAGCATCAGGTTCTTCGAGAGCTGATAGTGCGTGCCGAGCTGCGCGATGATCTTGTTGGCGTCGATGAGCGCCGGCTCGAGCGTCTCGTCGGGCGCCGCGTTGGAGTCGAACTTCACGCCGCCGTCGAGCTCGAGCTTGTCGCTCGCGTCGAACATGCCGCCGACCTGGAAGGTGTAGGTGTCCTTCCAGTCGCGCGGCACGTTCACCAGCACGTTGGCGCCGCCGTTCGCGGTGTCGAGCGCGCCGCGGTAGCCGACCGGCGCGTCGCCGGCGCCGGCCCACGGCAGGAACGCGCACTTCGCGGCGCCGGCGTTGGTCTGCACCAGGCACTGGTCCTTGAAGAGGCTCCACCGCTGGTACTCGGCCGACGCATCGAGCGTCAGGTGATGGGCGGCGCGCCACATGCCGCCGAGCCGGACCGAGTCGGGGAGCTGCTGGCGCATCTCGACCGGCACGTCGAACCGCGCGGTCGCGCCGAACTTGTTGGTCAGCGTGCCGTCGAGCGTCATCTCGCCGAAGTTCGGCTGCGCCTGGTACGACAGACCGATACGCGAGCACTTCGTCGGCTTGAACATCACGCCGGCCGACGCCGAGTAGGTGAGGTCGGTGAGGTCGAGCAGCGAGCGGCCCTCCTCGAGGCCGCCCTGGCTGTTGAACAGGTTGTCGGTGCCGTCGAGGTTGCGGGCGCGCACGAGCGAGAGCGCGCTCGAGATGACGTTGAACGCGGCGCCGACGCCGAACCGCGAGTCCTTCGTGCGCCAGGCGGCGCCCGCCGAGAAGTAGATCGACCGCTGCTCGCCCTCGATCGACGACCAGCGCGCCGGCCCGTCGACGGCGCCGGGGTAGGTCGTGTTGCCGGCGTAGGCGGTGCTCTTGTCCCACGACGCCTGGCCGCCGAACGGCGCGTAGACGCCGATGCCGACGCCGAGGCCGTCGACGCCGAGATCGCTGGCGATGCCGAGGAACGGACTGACCAGGAAGTTGCCCAGCGAGGCCTTGCCGGAGTTGGCGGCCTTGTCGTCGGCGGTGGCGTTCGGATCGTCGATGTCGCCGGGATCGCGGTCGTAGTCGACGGTGCGATAGGCGAACAGGCCCTCGATCATGCCGCGCGTGCCGTGGCCGTAGGCGAGGCCGGCCGGGTTGTAGAAGATGGCGGTCGGATCGTCGGTGGCGGCCTGGCCGTGCTCGCCGCCGAACAGCGTCGTGGTGAAGCCGCCCGCCGACGCGGTGGCCGGCGCCAGCGTGATGGCGGCGAGGAGCGCGAGCGTCGACGGACCGGAGAGGCCCAGCAGGCCGGACGGCCTGGGGACGCCGGGAACGCCGGGAACGCCGGGGACGCCGGGGACGCCGGAGACGCGAGTCGTGAAACGCATGGAGGGTCGCCTGGTTGGGGAACGCGGTCTTGACGTGCCTGCCGACGCGAGCGAAAGTTTCCAACGATGCGGAAAGGCTTGTCAACCAGCGTGGCCGCGCTCGTCGCCGTGGTGGGACTGGGGGCGTGCGTCGACGCCAAGAAGCGGTTCGACGAGTTCGACGACCGCGTGCCCGTCGTCGACGCCAGCACCGTCGATCGCCCGATCGTGCCGATCGCCGACATCAACAGCCATGACGGCGACGGCTTCTACCTCGCGATCAAGGCGATCAACTTCAACAGCACGTTGCACCTGTACGCGACGTGGACGCTGGTGATGGGCGACTCGCCGACGCTGGCGGGCAGCTACCAGCCGCTGTCGGCGCCGCCCGGCGTCGACCCGCCGCCGCGCATGCCGGTCGGCAATCCGCTGGCGAGCGTGGCGGTCCCCGTCGACGAGACCGCCAGCTTCACGGCCCCGGTCACCGGCACCTTCGATGGCATGGCCAACCCGATCTCCGGCTCGCCGCTCGGCTCGCAGGTGACGCTGGTCGGCACCATCAAGTCGACGGATCTGGTGTGCGGCACGGTGACCGGCACGGTCTGCCTGGGCGCCGACGCGCCGTGCACCGCGACGAACGGCGCGACGCCCGTCGAGCCGGCCACCTTCGCGGCGGTCCGGGTCACCGACGTGACTTCGCTGCCGGCGGTGGACGCGATCATGGATCACTGCCCCTGATGAACGCGCGGCGCGCCGCGTGAGCGCGGGGCGGCGGGCGGCGAGAGCGAGGTGGCGACGCCGGGCGCGTGGTGGGCGCGGCGGGCGATGCAGGCGTCGATCGACTCGAGCGCGTCGGCGAGGGCGAGCGCGACGTTCTCGTCGTCTCGCGCGTGGGCGGCGAACGCGGCCTCGACCTCGGTCCGCTGCGGCGCCGTGCAGAGGACGCCGGTGCGCGCGGCGAGCAGCGGCCAGGCGCCGGGCGGCAGGTGGCTGGAGAGCGACGCCGGCGAGCGGACGATCGCGTCCCACGCGCGCGACTGCGCCGCCGGGTTGTCGAGGAGGCCGCCCAGCAGCTCGACCCGCTCGAACGGATCGAGCGCGTCGGTGAGCGCGATCGCCAGCACGCGATCGACGTACACCGGCCCGGTGACGGCGGCGAGCGCGTGGACGAGCAGGACGCGGGTCGGCCGGTCGGCCGACGTCACCAGGCGGTCGTGCAGCGCCTCGAGCAGCGGCGAGTCGCCGCCGCTGGCGGCCAGCCGCAGCGCGAGCTCGAGATCGTCGCCGGTGAGGGCGCCGCCGCCGTCGGCCCACGCGCGCGCCGCGCCGTCGGCCTGGGCGATCACGGCCGGGTCGGCGCCGCGGAGACCGTCGAGCTCGAGGAGCGCGTGGCGGGCGGTCGCCGCGGCCTCGGTCTCGCCG
>DASZXE010000257.1:0-15220 GCA_035546475.1 Kofleriaceae bacterium | reverse complement strand
CCACCAGCGCCGCGTCCACCAGCGCCGCGTCCACCAGCGCCGCGGCCACCAGCGTCGCGACCGGCGCGGCGCCGCCGCGTGACGTCAGCGCGAGAAGACGACGCCGAAGTTGAAGAAGGCGCCGAGGTCCCACGACGACGGGCCGGTCGGCCGGTCGCACGGGCCGGCGCAGGTCGGCATCGCCGGCTCCTTCGACTCGTCGGGATCGCGCGCGACCATGCCGCGGAACGCGTAGTAGAAGCCGAGGTAGCGCGGGTTCTCCTCGCCGAGCTGCACGGTCATCTGCCCGCCGAAGCCGAACGCGACGTCGCGCCGCTCGAGCTCGCCGCCGCCGTTCCAGTGGACGAACTGATCGCCGAGGCCGCCCTCGATCCAGATGTCGCCGCGGATCGGGACCGTGCGGCCACCGAACGCGCCCACCGAGTAGCGCAGGTTGGCCCCGAGGCGGTGGAGCTGGCCGCGGATCGGATCGGGATGGTCGTACTCGGACTGGCCGATCGACACGAAGTCGTACTCGCCGAGGACCGCGAGGCGGCCCGAGCGCACGCCGCCGTCGAGGTGGGTGCCGATCGCGGCGCCGCTGACCGGGCCGACCGAGTAGCCGCCGGCGAGCAGGCCGACGCCGCCCTCGAAGCGCATCCGGTTCCAGGCCTTCTCGCGGGCGGTGCACTCGTCGCCGTAGCAGGCGTGGGCGGGGCGGGCGGTGGTCAGCACGGTCGCGAGCGCGGCGGCGCCGACCAGCAAGGGCGTTCGCATGAAATCCTCCTGGCGGGTTGCACGCATAACGCCGGCATCCGATCCAAACTTTCACCTGCGACGGTGTCGGCGCGCGCCTTTCGCCGCCCCGCGGAAATCCGAGGACGTTCGCCGGCCGCTGCGAGGCTTTCCACGACGCGCGCGCGGGCAAGCCGCCGGAACCGCTCGCCAGCCGCTCGGCCGCCGCGGGGCACATGCCTTGCTGTGGCTCGCCGCATGAGGGCCACGTCGTCGACGATCGATCCCGCTGTCCGTCCGGTTCGCCGGCCCGCCGCCGCGGCCGTCGCACCTCCCGTGCGCCGCGTCGCGCGCCGCCTCCTGCGCGCGGCCCTCGCCGTCGGCCTCGTCGCCGGCTGCGCGCCCGGCGGCGAGCCGCCCGACGACCCCGCGCTCCCCGACCTCGAGCCGCTGGTCGCGCGGTCCGGCTGGATCTTCGAGGGCACCGTCGCCGCGCTCCACGACGCCAACCAGGGCTCGCCCGATCCCGCGCGCTCGATCATCGTCCGCGTCGACCGCGTCTCCGTCGAGCCGCTCGAGGCCCCGCTGCCGCCGGGCACGCTCGACACGATCGAGCTCGCCGCCCCGCCCGGCGACGACCTCGCGCTCGGCAGCCGCGCCTACTTCTTCGTCGGCGACGAGCAGGCAGGCCAGCACTGGCTCTTCCGCGAGGAGGGCCACCTCGACGTCGCGGCGCTCGCGTTCGACGACCTGCACGCGCGCGTCCACACGATCAAGCGGCGGCTGCTCGATCGCGCGCTCCTCGCCCGCATGCAGTCCGCCGATCGCGTCCTCCGCGGCACGGTGACCGCCGTCACCGATCTGCCCGACGGCCCCGGTCCCCTCGACGGCCCCGACTGGTGGGAGGCGACCGTGCAGCCGCGCAACACGCTGCGCGGGCCGGTCGAGGTCGATCCGATCGCGGTCCGCTTCGACGCCGCCGGCGAGCGGCTCGAGGATCCGCCGCGCCTCGAGGTCGGCGTGCAGAGCATCCTGCTGCTCCAGCCCGACACCGTGAGCGGCCACGGCCCCGGCCTCGTCGTCACCGACCCGCTCGACGTCCAGCCGGCGCACGAGCTCGAGCGCCTGCGCAGCCTGCTCGCGTCGCCGCCGACCTGACCGCGCGCCGCCGCCGGCGTACGCTGCCGCATGGCCGACGAGCCCGCACCGTCCAAGCTCCAGCTCCAGATCGACGACGACGTCGCCGAGGGCGTCTACTCGAACCTCGTCCTCATCAACCACGGCGAGACCGAGTTCGTCCTCGACTTCGCCTTCCTGCCGCCGGCCGGCCCGCACGCGAAGGTGCGCGCGCGCGTCGTGTCGTCGCCCCGCCACACCAAGCGGCTGCTGACCGCGCTGCGCCAGAACGTCGAGCGCTACGAGCAGCGGTTCGGCCCGATCGAGCTCGGCGAGGACCCCGGCCCGGACGTCACCTGACCGGCGGCGCGGCGGCGGCGCGGCGGCGGCGCCAGGCCCACCCGCCGGCCCCGATCGCGACGGCGCCGGCGACGATCGCGATCGACGCGATCGTGTACGTGCGCACCCAGCCCTCGACCCGGTCGAGGTTCGAGCCGAGCGCCGCGCCCAGCGCGAACAGGCCCACGTTCCACAGCAGCGCCGAGATGCCGGCGCACAGCATGACCGGGCCGCGCCGCATGCCGGCGAGCCCGGCGGCGACGAAGAACAGCGAGCGGATGCCGGGCACGAAGCGGTTGATGACGAGGTAGACCGCGCCGTGGCGGCGGAAGCCGGCGACCAGCCGGTCGAGCGCGTGCGGCTGCGCGTGCGGCGTGCGGCGCGCCGCCCAGCGCAGGCCGAGCTCGAACGTCAGGGCGGCGCCGACCATCGACCCCACCATCAGCGCGGAGAGCACGCCGGCGGCGCTCCACGACGCGGCGGTGACCAGCACCGCGGCGAGCACGGTGATCGCGTCGCCGGGGAACGGCGGGAAGACGTACTCGATGGCGGCCGCCGCGGCGAGCGCGAGCCACCCCGCGACGCTATCCTCGCGGCCGACCCACATGGTCAACGTCTCGGCGATCGACATCGTGGCGCCGCCCGCGCTGCGGCCCGGCGACACCCTAGGCGTGTGCGCACCGGCCGGTCCTGTCAACCCGGAGCGGCTGGCGCGTGGCCTCGACCGGCTGGTGCCGCACTTCCGCATCCGCACCAGCCCCGGCGTGCTGGCCCGCAACGGCTACCTGGCCGGCGACGACCGCCAGCGCGCGGCGGAGCTGTCGATGCTGCTCGCCGATCCCGACGTGCGCGCGGTCATCATGGCGCGCGGCGGCTACGGCGTGACCCGCATGCTGGCCGACGTCGATCCGGACCTGGTGCGGCGCGATCCGAAGCCGGTCATCGGCTTCTCCGACGGGACGCCGCTGCTCGTGTGGGTGGCGGCGGCGGGCGTGCGGCCGATCCACGGGCCGGTGGTGACGCAGCTCGGGGAGCTGCCGGCCGACGACGTGCGCCACCTGGTGCGGCTGCTGACGGATCCGGCGCCGCTCGGGCCGCTGCCGTGGGAGCTGACGCCGATCGGCGCGACCGACCGCGCGCTGCCCGAGCCGCCGATCGTGGCGCCGCTCGGGCCGATCGTGGCGCCGCTGGTGCCGGCGAACCTGAAGCTGCTCGCGCACCTGGTCGGGACGCCGTGGGCGCTGTCGCTGGCGGGCTGTGCGCTGCTGCTCGAGGAGATCGGCGAGAAGCCGTACGCGATCGATCGCGACCTGACGCAGCTCGAGCTGGCGGGCCTCCTGCGGGGCGCGCGGGCGGTCGTCGTCGGGGACCTCACCCGCTGCACGGATCCGCCGGTGGCGGCGGGCGGCGTCGACGATCCGGCGCCGGCGCTGGCGGTCGTCGACGAGCGGTTGCGCCGCTTCGGGCTGCCGGGCCTGGCGGGGGCGCCGGTCGGCCACGGGATGCGCAACCTGGCGCTGCCGTTCGGCGGCCGGGCCGCGATCGATCCGGTGGCGGCGACGCTCGAGCTCGTCGACGGCGCGGTCGCCTGACCGCAGGCGGGCGGCCGGGGCGCGGGGCCGGCGACGGATCAGCCGCGCGTGCGGCGGCGCTTGCCGCGCGGGCCCTTGCGCTTGCCGCGCGGGCCCGACTCGGTCGACGTCTCGCCGGTGACCTCGCCGGTGACGGAGCCGTCGACGACGCCGCTGTCGTCGTCGTCGCCGCTCGCGGCGGCGGCCTCGGTGCCGCCGCTCGACTCGGCCATGATCGCCTCGATGTCGACGGCGGCCATGACGGTCGTGCGGCTGTTGTCGTCGGGACTCTCGTCGGGCGGCGGCAGCGCCGCCATCGCCGCCATGACCTCGGTCGCGCCGGGGTCGGGGGCGGCGGCCGGGGCGGGCACCGGCACCGGCGCGGGGCCGATGGCGACGGAGACGCGGACGGCGCCGGCCAGGTCGGCGGCGGCATCGGCGATGGCGGCCGCGCGGGCGGCGCGGAGATCGTCGTCGGAGAGCGCGGCGGTCGGCGCGTGGGCGATGGCGGTGGCGTCGGTCGTCGACGGATGGTGACGAGCGGCCTGCGCCGGCGCCGGCGTGGCGACCGGCGCGGGCGCGGGCGCGGGCGAGGCCACGGGGGCAGGCGAGGCGGCGACCGCGGGGGCGGGCGAGGCGGCGGGCGCAGCCGGAGGAGAAGCGGGAGCCGGAGCGGCAGCGGGCGCGGGGCTGAAGGACACCGACGGCATCGCGGGCACGTCGGAGAGCTTCACCGCCTGGAACACCATCGTCGGCCGCGCGGTGGGATCCGCCGGCGTCACCGTCATCGCCGGCTCGTCGTCGGCGCTCGACGACGTCGGCTCCGGGATGGCCTGGGCGCTCTCGGCGGCGCGCGCGCTCCACCACGCGCGGCCCGCCTCGTCGAGCGCCGGCGCGACGACCATGCCCGCGGTCTCGCCGCCCGCCGAGCTCTGCTCGTGCACGCGGCTGACCACCGCCGCGATCTCGAGGCCGTCGGCGCGCAGGGCCACCGTCGAGCCGACCGGCATCGGCAGCGCGACGTCGATCCGCCCGTGGTCGTCGGTCACCGAGTGCAGCGGGACCTGGCGACCGACCTCGAGGCCGCGCCAGGTGACATCGATCAGGACGCTCATCGCGCCGCAACCTATCACGGGAGCCGCGACGCGAAGCCGTCGTCGAGCACGCGCCGCCCGCCGCCGCGCGCGCCCCGCACACCGCCGCGCGCCTCGCGCCGCCGTCCGTTGACTTGCCCCGGCGCGCGCACGAAAGTCGGCCCGCCATGGGCGTGACCGACTGGATCCGTCGGCGCGTCGATCGCGCCACCCGCGACCGCGCAGCCGGCAACCTGGGCGCCGACATCGACGCGCGCAGCCGCGCCCTCGTCATCCGCGGCAACGAGTACGGCTACGACGAGTACGGCCTCGACCGCGACCACCACCGGACCGCCGCGCTGGTCGCCGGCTGGCTCTACCGCCACTACTTCCGCGCCGTCGCCCACGGCGTCGAGCACATCCCGCCCGCCGGCCGCGTCCTCTTCGTCGCCAACCACTCCGGCCAGCTCCCGTTCGACGGCGTCGTCATCAGCGCCGCGGCCTTCCTCGAGCCGGCGCAGCCGCGGCTCGTGCGCAGCATGGTCGAGCACTTCGTGCCGAGCGTGCCGTTCGCCTCGTACCTGTTCGCGCGCTGGGGCCAGATCATCGGCACGCCGGAGAACTGCCGCCGCCTGCTCGAGCAGGACGAGGCGATCCTCGTCTTCCCCGAGGGCTCGCGCGGCATCTCCAAGCCGTTCTCGCGCCGCTACCAGCTCGAGGCGTTCGGCCTCGGCTTCATGCGCCTCGCGCTCCAGACCGGCACGCCGATCGTGCCGGTCGCGGTCATCGGCGCCGAGGAGCAGGCGCCGGCCGTCAACGTCAAGCCGCTCGCGAAGCTGCTCGGCGCGCCCGCCTTCCCGGTCGTGCCGTACCCGCCGTTCGTGCCGCTCGTCCCGCTGCCGGTGAAGTACCGGCTCCACTTCGGCGAGGCGATGCGCTTCAGCGGCGATCCCGACGACGACGACGACGTGATCCAGGACAAGGTGACCTCGGTCAAGCGCCGCCTCGAGTCGATGATCCACCTCGGCCTGCAGGGACGGAAGCATGTCTTCTGGTGACGTCTCGCCGCCGGCGCGCCGCCGCCGCCTCGTCATCACCGGCATCGCCGGCCGGCTCGGCCGGGTGGTCGCGCGCCACCTGCACCGCGATCCGCGCTTCGTGATCGAGGGCCTCGACCGCCGCCCGTTCCCCGACCGGCCGAAGGACCTCGTCCACCACCAGGTCGACCTCCGCAGCAAGAAGGCGCGCGACGTCTTCCGCGCCGGCGACGTCGACGCGCTCATCCACATGGGCGTCATGCACGACCCGCGCGCCCGCCCGGCCGACCTCTACTCGTGGAACATCGCCGGCACCTCGCGCCTCTTCGAGTACTGCCAGGCGTACGGCGTGCCGAAGGTCGTCGTGCTGTCGTCGGCGAACGTCTACGGCCCGCGCCCCGACAACCCGCAGTTCCTCACCGAGGACGCGCCGCTGCTCGCGGCCCAGCGCTTCCCGCGCATGCGCGATCTGGTGGAGATCGATCACGTCGCGTCGACGTTCTTCTGGAAGGCGCGCGGGATCGAGACCGTCATCCTGCGCCCGGTCCACATCCTCGGCACCGTCCACAATGCCCCGTCGAACTACCTGCGCCTCGATCCGGTGCCGACCCTGCTCGGCTTCGATCCGATGGTGCAGATCATCCACGAGGCGGACGTCGCGGTGGCGGTCACCGCCGCGCTCGCGCCCGGCGCCCGCGGCATCTACAACATCGTCGGACCCGGGCAGCTCCCGCTGTCGGCCATCCTGCGCGAGCTCGGCCGCCGGACGATCCCGGTGCCGCACCCGGTGGCGCAGGGGCTGTGGTCGCTGGCCTTCCGGGTCGGCCTGTCGAGCTACCCGGTCGCCGAGCTCGACTTCATCCGGTACGTCTGCATGGTCGACGGCAGCCGGGCCGAGCGGGAGCTCGGCTACCGCGCCCGCGCGACCCTGCGCGAGACCATCCGCGCCGTCGACGCCCCGGCCTGACGGGACGTTCCCCGCGCCCGCGCCCGCGCCGGGGGAACCTGCGGTGTTGCGTTCCGGCACAGCCCGGTGTGAACCGGCAGCTACACCCGCAAGGCCTGCGCAAGATCCACGTGCTTCGCGCTGTGGTGCGTGGCACGTTCAGGACGCCCGCGCGATCACCCGGACCAACCAGAAACCGGACGTTCGTGTCATAGGTCCGTCGCCGCCGTCGGATTTCGGGCAGCGTGCGCGCCGCAGAGCCGCGCGATTCCCGCCGGTTCGGTCGCGTTGCCAGAGTGGCACGAACACTGCTTACCGGTTCGACCGATCCTCGCGCGCTCACCCACCGATAACCCCAGCCCTGGCTCACCCCTCGGCTCCTCGCTCGCTCGATCGCCTTCGGAGGACGTCATGAAGAAGCTGCTCGTCTGTCTCGGCGTGGCCATGCTCGCCAGCACCGCCGCCGGTTGCGAGATCTACTTCGGCCACCACCACGGCCACCACGGCGGCGGCGGTGACGACGGGGTCACCCACTACTGCGAGGGGACGGGCGACGCGACGACCTGCTACACCTGCTACGAGGACGACTACGGGGAGCAGGAGTGCTTCCCGGACAACTTCGGCTGCGCGACCGATGACCAGTGCGCGCGCGGCTGCTACTGCGACGAGCAGCAGAACACCTGCGTCGAGGCCGGCACCTGCCAGGCCGACGCCGACTGCGGCTACGGCCTCGAGTGCGACTGCTCGGGCTCGTGCGTGCCGGTGAACACCGGCAGCCGCACCTGCGACCCGGATAGCTGCCAGGCGACCGGTTGCCCGCAGGGCGAGGTCTGCACCGCCGAGGGCACCTGCGTGCCCGACCAGCCCCCGCCGCTCACCTGCGACAGCGACGCGGACTGCGCCGCCGGCTGCTTCTGCCAGGACGGCCAGTGCGTGGAGACCTCGGTCTGCACGCAGGACAGCGAGTGCCCGGCCGGCCAGACCTGCGACGAGGGCCGCATGACCTGCGAGCCGATCACCGGCACCTGCTACAGCGAGCCGGGCGCGAACTGCCCGGCGGCGCCGACCTGCGCGGCCGGCGAGCTCGCCGAGGTCGGGGCGGACGGCTGCTACACCGGCCTCTGCCTGCCCGAGGCGCAGTGCCCCGACGATCCGCCGCGCCCGGTCTGCTCGGACATCCACGACTGGGCCCAGTGCCTCGCGCAGGAGGCGGCGGGCTTCTGCCACCCGCTGCTCACCGGCACCAACTGCCACCCGCAGGGCAACCCGAACATGTCGTGCGCGCCCGGCGAGCCCGCCTGCGTCTGCGAGACGATCAACTTCGATAGCTGCGTCGACGCCAACTGACGCGGGCCGCGGCGCCCCGCGCGGCGCCAGCTGATTCGCACGGTGGGTCCGGGCTGGTGCTCGGGCCCGCTGTCATTTTCGGCGTCGCCCCTCGCCGCCATGGATCAGGCGCACGCTTCGGGCGTGCGCCGCGATCCACCTCGCGCCGCTAGATCACGGTCGACGTTGAGCCGGCCACGCGGCGCTGCTCGGGCCGCTGTCACTTTCGGCCCTCACTCGATAGCGGCCGGCGCGCTTCGGCCCGCGCGCGGATCGGCGCCGGAGGGCGAGGACGCGCTAGCATGGGCGCATGGCCGGCTTCACCTTCGCCGAGACGATGAGCGGGACGTGGACGCCCGCCGAGGACATCTCGATCGCGCGTCCGTTCCGCTTCACGGTGCGCGTGCACTCGGGACCGCTCGCCGATTTCCGCAAGGACCAGGTCGCCGACATGGAGGGCGAGGTCGAGGCCGAGGGGCTCGCCGCGGGCGCGCCGCTGGTCGGCACGATGGTCCTGCGTCCGCTCTTCGGCCGCATGATCCGCTACGAGTTCGAGTTCGACGGCGACGACGGTCAGCGCTACCGGTTCGCCGGCCAGAAGGACATCCGCTGGCTCGACCCGCTCCGCACGTGGACCGAGCTCCCCGGCGAGCTCACCGACGAGACCGGCCACGTCATCGGCACCGCTCACACCCGCTTCCACCTCCGCAAGGACGGCCTCTCCTTCCTCCGCTCCTGGCGCCCCGCCTGACCCCGGCCTCGGGACCGCCCGAAGATCAGAACGACGTCGCATGCTCACGTCACGATCATCGGAGCCAAAAGAGTCCACAACCTCGCAGCAGGCCAGGGCGGCTATTTCCGCATCGGCCAGGCCGCCCGACGCCGGCTTCTCGAAGCAGCTCCTGCGCAGCCACGTGCTGGCGGGCGCGCTCGAGCATCCGCGGCGAGGCATCTACCGGCTGGCGCGCTTTCCCGTCGCCGAGCACCCCGACCTCGTCGAGCTCTGGCTCGGGTCCGAGGAGCAGGGCGTCTTCTCGCACGAGACCGCGCTCGCGCTGCACCAGCTCTCCGACGCGATGCCCGCGCGCGTGCACATGACGGTGACGCGTGTCTGGCGACGGCGCCGTCGGGTCGTGCCCGCGATCCTGCTCCTCCACCACGCCGACGTGCCCGACACCGATCGCGCATGGATCGGCTCGGTGCCGGTCACGACCCCGCAGCGGACGCTGCGCGACGCGGTCGACGATGGCGTCGACCCGGCCTTGATCGAGCAGGCGATCCGCGACGGCGAGGCCCGCCGGCTGTTCAGCCGCCGCGATCTGCGCGGCATCGAGCCGCCTCGCCGCGGTCGTCCGCGCGCCGCCGGGCCCACGCGCACGCGGAGGGGCTCATGAGCGGGAAGTACCAGACGCCCGCCGCCTTCCGGGCCGCGCTCGACACGCGGATGCGAAAGGAGGCGCGGGCCACCGGGCGCATGCACCAGCGCATCCAGACCGTCTACCTGATGCAGCGCCTCGTCGCGCGCGTCGTCGACGAGCTCGGTCGCAACGTCACCGTGAAGGGCGGCCTCGCGCCGAGCTGCGCCTGCATCGCGCGCGCTCGACGAACGACGTCGATCTGCGCGTCAGCGGCGACGTGCACGGTGTCGTCCAGCGCCTGCAGCGCCGCGTGAGCCGGCCCGACGGCCTCGATTGGCTGACCTTCACGCTCGACGAGCACCCGGCGCACCCGCGCATCGGAGGACCCGGCGTCATCTACGAGGGCGTGCGGCTGCGCGTCCAGGCGCACCTCGCAGGCGAGCCGTACGGCGCCACGTTCGGGCTCGACCTGGGCGTCGGCGCTCCGTTGATCGGCGCGGTCGAGTACCGGCGAGGCCCCAACCTCCTCGACCTCGTCGATCAGGCACCGGTCGACATCCCGGTGTATCCGCTCGCGACCCACGTCGCGGACAAGGTGCACGCCTGCACCGTGCCCCGGCACCGGACCCAACACGCGCATGAAGGACCTGATCGATCTCGCGCTGGTCGCATCGGAGCCCACGGTCGATGCGGGGCGTTGCGGGCCGCGCTCGATGCCACCTTCACGTTCCGCGCGACGCACCCGCGACCGACCGTGCTCCCTCCGGCGCCGGCCGAGTGGACCGCCCGCTACCCGCGCGAGCGCGAGATCCACTCGCTCGGCTGGTCCTCGATCGAGGAGGTGCATGGCGAGGCGGTGCGGAGGATGGGGCCGGTGCTGGAGCGGCGGGTGGAGGGCGGGATGTGGGCGCCGGCGGAGCGGGTGTGGCGAGGCGACGAGGTGGAGGCGCGCGACGCGACGTGACGTAGCGGCGGCGTGTCGGCGGCGCGCCGTCGTGTCGGCGACGTGTCGGCGGCGCGCGACGAGCGGCGCGCGACGAGGCGACGCGCGCGCTTCTGCGTGGTTGCGGCGGTTCGCGCGATGGCGTGACGGGTGCAACAGCGGCCGGCGTCGCTGGTCGTGCTCGCGAGGGTCGCGAGCGCGGCTGGCAGGCGTCCATCCGCCAAGGAGATCGATCATGATCCGCACCGTCCGCTCGTTCGCCACGACCATCCTCCTCGCCGCCGTCGCCTCGCTCGGCAGCGCCTGTGTCGACGACGAGTCGACGTCGCCGGCCGTGATCGCCGAGCCGATCATCGACAGCCCCGCGTGCGCGTGCACGAGCGACGCGTGCCGCGAGCAGTACGTCGAGGACAACCTCGGCTGCGACGTCTGCGTGACGTTCGACTGCGGCGGGCAGCGGACCGGCGTGTGCGCGTCGTGCGCCGAGCGGCCCGAGCACGCCAGCACGCCCGGCAACGCGCCGCCGCCGTCGGAGCTGGGCGGCTATCGCTACACGCGCAGCAGCATCCCGCGCGCCGCCGGCGATCCGGCCACGGTGCCGGGCCGCGCCGACACCGTGCAGGTCGTCCACCACCGGCCGCCGCACGCGACGCTGCCCGGCGTCCACCTCCCGTTCTGACCGCGACCCGGGCCGACGGCGGGTTGACGGGGCGGCGGGGGCGTCGTAACTCGCGGCATGGCGACCTGCGTCCACTGCGGCAAGGCGAAGGGACAGCGCGACTGCCCGGCGCTCGGAGGCGAGATCTGCGCGCGCTGCTGCGGCAAGTACCGGCTCACCGAGATCGCGTGCCCGGCCGACTGCCGGTGGCTCGGCGGCCTCGCGGTGCTGCGCGCCGACGGCCCGCAGCCGTTCACCGCCGCCGACGAGGACGCCGCGTTCCGCAAGCTCGTCCGCTACACCGAGACCGCGCGCGAGCTCGCCGACGGGCGCGCCGCGTTCTGCGCGATGCTCGGCTACGACCGCCGCCCGCCCGACGAGGAGCTCGCGCAGCTCACCGAGGAGCTCGACGACCACACCGCGGCCGCGATCACGTCGCACCTCGGCTTCGGCCACCGCGCCGCCGACGGGACGCGCGCGATCGACCGGATGCTGGCGTCGCACGGCCGCGACCTGACGCGCGGCGAGGCGGCCGCGATGGTCGCGATGCAGCGGGCGCGCGGCGTGCTCGCGACGGTGCAGGCGGCGCAGGTCGGGGTCGGCATGGTGCTGCGCGACCGGCTCGCCGGCGGCTACCTGACGGTCGGCACCTCGCCCGACGACATGCCGGCGATGGGCTCGCACCTGTTCCTGTGGGTGCTCGACAACGCCGGCAAGCTCGTGCCGACCGGCCCGATGCTGATGATCCCGCCCGCGTCGATCGACGCGGTCGAGGCCCGGCTGCGCGACCTCGCCGCCGGCGCGAGCTCCGACGAGGAGCGCCGCCTCGTGCTCGCCGCCGCCGCGCCCCACGTCCTCGCCGTGCTGCGCACCGCCGCCGCCGCCGAGGCCGCGGCCTCCGAGGCCGCCTCCGCACCTCCGCCGAGCCCCTGAGCAGGCGATCGACCGGCCATCGGGCCGGCGGCCAGCGCCTGCAAGATCAGCTAGCTGGCGGCCTGGTCAGGCCGACCTACGATGGCGCCCGTCGCCCCTCCGTCCGGGCTGGCATGCTAGAACACGCCACTTCGGTCCGGGCGGCCCGGGCCATGGTCGATCGGGATACCCATGAGCTTCTTCCAGAAGATCTTCGGCAGCAAGAACCAGCGAGAGATCCGCAAGATGCAGCCGATCGTGGCGCGCATCGCCTCGCTCGAGCCAGGCCTCAAGGAGAAGTCCGACGCCCAGCTCAAGATGATGACCGGCGACCTGAAGCAGAAGCTCGCCAACGGCGCGTCGCTCGACGACATCCTGCCCGAGACGTTCGCGCTCGTCCGCGAGGGCGGCCGCCGCGCCCTCGGCATGCGCCACTACGACGTGCAGATGATCGGCGGCATGGTCCTCCACAAGGGCCGCATCGCCGAGATGCGCACCGGCGAGGGCAAGACGCTGGTCGCCACGCTGCCCCTGTTCCTGAACGCGCTCGCCGGCAAGGGCGTGCACCTGGTCACCGTCAACGACTACCTCGCCCGCCGCGACGCCGAGTGGATGGGCCGGCTCTACGGCTTCCTCGGCCTCACCACCGGCGTCGTCGTCCACGGCCTCGACGACCAGGACCGCCAGCGCAACTACCGCTGCGACATCACCTACGGCCAGAACAACGAGTTCGGCTTCGACTACCTGCGCGACAACATGAAGGACGACCCCGACCGGCTCGTCCAGCGCGGCCTCCACTACGCCGTCGTCGACGAGGTCGACTCGATCCTCATCGACGAGGCGCGCACGCCGCTCATCATCTCCGGCCGCCCGGAGACCTCGGCCGACTGGTACGGCAAGGTCGACAAGATCATCCCGCGCCTCAAGCGCGAGGTCGACTACACCGTCGACGAGAAGGCCCACTCGGCGATGCTGACCGACGAGGGCGTCGAGAAGGTCGAGAAGCTGCTCTCGGTCGACAACCTCTACGACATCAAGAACATCCACCTGAACCACCACGTCGCCCAGGCGCTGCGCGCGCACACGCTCTACAAGCGCGACGTGAACTACCTCATCGAGGAGGGCAAGGTCGTCATCATCGACGAGTTCACCGGCCGCAAGATGCCGGGCCGCCGGTGGTCGGACGGCCTCCACCAGGCGATCGAGGCCAAGGAGGGCGTCGAGGTCGAGGAGGAGAACGTCACCGTCGCGACCGTGACGTTCCAGAACTATTTCCGCATGTACAAGAAGCTGTCCGGCATGACCGGCACGGCCGACACCGAGGCGACCGAGTTCCACGAGATCTACAAGCTCGACGTCACGGTCATCCCGACCAACAAGCCGATCATCCGCAAGGACCTGCCCGACCTCGTCTACAAGAACGAGAAGGGCAAGTTCCGCGCGGTCTTCGCCGACATCGAGGACTGCTACAAGCGCGGCCAGCCGGTGCTGGTCGGCACCGTCTCCGTCGAGAAGTCGGAGGTGCTGGCCCAGCTCCTGCGCGGCAAGGGGGTGCCGTTCAACGTCCTCAACGCCAAGCAGCACCAGAAGGAGGCCGGCGTTGTCGCCCAGGCCGGCCGCAAGGGCTCGGTCACCATCTCGACGAACATGGCCGGCCGCGGCACCGACATCCTCCTCGGCGGGAACCCGGAGTTCATGGCCAAGGAGGCGGTCGCCGCCGAGCGCGAGGCGTTCGAGGCCGACGCCGCCAACGCCGAGCAGGCGCCGCTGGCCAACAGCGACGGGACCTCCGGCGACGGCGACGGCGAGGGGATGGGCCCGTACCGCGGCGCGACCCGCCCCGCCTTCGACGAGGAGGAGCGCATGGCGCACCACCTCGCCGCGTTCAAGGCGCAGTGCGACGCCGAGCGCCAGGAGGTGCTGAAGGCGGGCGGCCTCAAGATCATCGGCACCGAGCGCCACGAGTCACGCCGCATCGACAACCAGCTCCGCGGCCGCGCCGGCCGCCAGGGCGACCCGGGCGTGTCGCGCTTCTACCTGTCGCTCGACGACGATCTGCTGCGCATCTTCGGCCTCGACAAGATGGCCGGCCTGATGGAGCGGCTGGGCCTCGAGGAGGACACGCCGATCGAGTCGCCGATGGTGACCCGCTCGATCGAGGGCGCGCAGAAGAAGGTCGAGGGCCGCAACTTCGATCAGCGCAAGAACGTCCTCGAGTACGACGACGTCATGAACCAGCAGCGCAAGACGATCTACGCCTTGCGCCGCCAGATCCTCGAGGGCAGCTACCACCCGCTGCCTCCCGAGGACGCCGACGGCAAGCCGATCGAGAAGGAGCTGCCCGAGATCCTCGAGAGCGGCGGCTGGACGATCCCCGACCTGTCGAAGGAGATGCGCGCCGACCTCGCGCAGATGATCGAGCTGGTGATCACGCGGGTCGCCGAGCGCGACGCCCGCATCGAGGCCGGCGAGCCGATCGCCGACCGCCGGCCGGTGTGGCGCGTGCTCCAGCGCGAGCTGTGGCGGCAGCACGGCGTCTGGATCGACCTCGAGGGGGCGTCGGTCGCCGCCGGCGACCGCGAGAAGCTGATCGACCTGGTCACCCAGCGGGTCGCCAAGTCGCTCATCCAGCAGCGCGAGCGGATCTACGATCTGTCCGAGGAGCTGATCGACATCACGATGAAGGAGTTCTGCTCGCCGGACCGGCCCGACGACGAGTGGGACCTCGACGGCCTGGAGAACGCGCTGGTCGAGCAGTTCCACACCGAGTTCGAGCTCGAGCACGGCAGCCGCGAGGAGCTGGCGGAGGCGGCGTGGGAGGTCGTCGAGAAGCGGCTCGACGAGCGCGAGGCGGAGCTCAAGCGCCCGTGGCTCATGTACTTCGCCCGCATGTTCTTCCTCGAGGAGATCGACGACCAGTGGGTCGAGCACCTGAAGACGATGGACGCCCTCCGCGAGGGCATCGGCCTCCAGGGCTACGGGCAGAAGGACCCGAAGAAGGAGTACAAGAAGCAGGGCTACATCCTGTTCCAGGACATGATGACCCGCATCAGCACCAACGTCGGGACCAAGCTGTTCCACGTGCAGCACCGCAAGGCCGAGGAGGCGGTGCCGGTGCTCCACGGCAAGCAGCGCCAGACGGTGGAGGCGGGCGCGGCCGGCAAGGTCGATCAGGACGAGGTCGAGCAGGCCGCGGCGGGCGCCCGCGGGCGGCGCGCGCGGGCCGG
>DASZXE010000256.1:0-9577 GCA_035546475.1 Kofleriaceae bacterium | reverse complement strand
AAAGGGTGCGTCGTGGACCTGCACGAGGCCGACGCAGCCGAGGGGCTCGATCCCGGTACCCGTGATGCAATGTGGCGTCATCAGGCCGCTCCTCCATGCGGGTTGCACGAGCGCGTGCGGCAACGACTCAAGGACGTTCTTCCCTGACCACCCGGTCCCACTCACGCTCGAGAGTCGTCGATTCGAGCAACAATGCCAGAATGGGCCCACCGCCAGCACCTGGCTCAGTGCGTTTTGCGGTGCTGCCGGTAGCTCGGCCACGCTCAACGTCCAGGCGAAGGCGCAGCGTGACGGAGACTGTACCAACTGTGTCGGTAGTGGCAGCTATGCCGCGTTCGAGTGGCTGTCCACCGTTTCGAAGATTGCCCATCCGCGCGGTGAGTATCACGTGACGCTGCGCGGGTCGCAGACCAGCGGGCAGACCGCGCCGTCGCGGTGCAAGGCCTACATTGGTTCGATGACCGTCGATTGGAGTCAGTTTGCGACCGCTGATGGATACAGCTATGCGTGGGATGGCAAGACTGACGTGCAGGTGAAGGTACAATGCACCGACGCGAACGGCGCGTTCGTTGGCGCGGGCATGCAGGGCGGCAGCAACTGCCGCTACGTAGAAGAGGAGGGAACGCTAGCCATTACGATTGCGACGACACCCGCGCCGAAGGCCCCCTCGCCTGCGCCTCCTCGCCGCCACCGCCCCCATCATCCATGACGGTGTCGTGGCGGCGAAGGGGTCAGCGGCGCAGCGGGACGTTGGTGAAGGTGATGAGCGGCCAGCCGTGGCGGCGGTGGACCCAGTTGACCGTCTCGAGCGCGGAGATGACGGCGGCCTCCATGCCGATGGTGCCGAGCGTCGTCCAGTCCCCGGCCAGCCAGACGTCGTCGCCGACCAGGCGGTCGGCCGCGGTCGGCTTCTTCTGGAACTGACCGCGCAGCCACGACACGTAGAGCAGCTCCTTCTCGAAGTTGAGCTCGTGCCACTCGACCGTCATCGGCTTGCACTCGGGGAACAGCCGGTCGAGGCCGTCCTTCACCTGCTCCACCATCCGCGCCTCCGGCTCGGTCGCCGGCGGCAGGTCGGCGTGGCCGATCTCGACGCGCAGCACCGTCTTGTCGCCCCGGTACTCGGGCCACAGCCGCGACAGATCGGTGATGACCGAGAACGGCCAGTGCTTGCGCGACAGGCCGAGCTCGCGGCCGTCCACCGACGCCTCGATCCGCCCCGACAGCCCGACGACCATCGTGATCACCGGCGACGTCGGCCGCAGGTCCTTCCACGCGGCCTCGCGCCAGGTCACCAGCTCCTTCGCCAGCCACGGCTGGATCGCCAGCACGACGTCGTCGTAGCCGTACCGCTCCTCGCCGTCCGGCCCGACGGCGCGCACCTGCCGGGCCGCGCGATCGATCTCGACCACCTTGCGCCCGAGCCGCACGTCGCCGCCCAGCGCGCGGATCTCCTTCAGCAGCGGCTCCGCCAGCACCTCCGACAGGTCGCCGGTCGGCAACAGGTACGACAGCCCCTGCAGGCTGCCCAGCAGCACCCGGTGCTTGCCGCAGTAGATCGCCCCCGACAGCCCCGGATCGTCGTGCGCCGGGTCGGCGTCGACGAACTGGTTGGTCAGCCCGAGCGACGCCATGTTCCAGGTCAGCGCGCCGGTCGGCGAGTAGCCCTTGGCGAGGCCGACCTCGTAGCCGTTCTGCTCGTCGTACGCGTTGTAGTCGCGCGCGCGCACGAGGTAGAGCCGGAACGCCGCCCAGCAGACCCGCAGCTTCTCGACGAAGCCGAGCCACGGCACCCGGAAGATCGACGGCACGGTGTCGAGCAGCCGCGGCAGCCACTTGCTGTGGGTGATGAGCGCGCGCCGCCCGTCCTCGTAGACGAGCGTCCAGCCGGGGATCGGCGCCAGCGTGTCGTAGGTGCCGAGCTCCTTCGTCAGCGCGACCGCGTTGACGTAGTAGCCGATGCCCGAGCCGAAGAAGCCGTGGCTGCCGTGCTCGACGGTGCGGCCGCCGAGCTTGAGCGCGACCGCCATGCCGCCGACCCGCCCGCGCTGCTCGAGGACCGTCACGTCGATCGTGCGGCCGTGCGCCTTCGCCTCGCGCAGGAGGCGGTACGCGGTCGTCAGCCCCGACAGGCCGCCGCCGATGACGACGACGCGCGGCACCCGCTTGCCCCCGCCGCCCTCGCTCGCCGCCGCCACGGTCACGCCTTCGCCGGCGCCGCCGACGAGCCCGCCGGTGACGCCGCCTTCTGGGCGGTCATGGTCATCCGCGCCTTCTGGATGTCCGCCATCATCGACAGGATCAGCCGCGGATCGGTGAAGACGTTCAGCTTCGGCGCCAGCGCCTTCGCGTAGCGATCGAAGTAGAGGAGCTGCTTCGTGATGAGGATGAACTCCTTCGGCATCTTCACCCGGTGGCGGGTGGCCGTCTTCTGGATGCCGGGCAGGAGGTTGGCGTAGTTGAGCTCGCCGAACGACAGCTTCAGCATCGGCCCGTAGGTCTCGCCGAGGTCCTTCACGAAGCCGTCCATGTCGATCTTGTCGGTCGTCGCGCCGCCCATCTCGATGATCACCTCGGCGAGCCGCTTGTAGTTGCCCATCGAGAACGCGATCATGTAGTCGGTCACCAGGAAGCGCTGGCTGTCGTCGAAGCGGCCGACGATGCCGAAGTCGAGGAAGCCGATGTCGTGATCGTCGAGCAGCATCAGGTTGCCGGCGTGGACGTCGCCGTGGAAGAAGCCGTAGAAGACGACGCACTGGAACCAGGCGCGCAGGCCGGCCACCAGCTTGAGCTCGCCGTCGATGCCGCGCCGCCGGATCTCGTCGTACTGATCGACGCGGACGCCGCTGAAGCGCTCCATCACCAGCACCCGCTTCGTCGTCAGGTCGTTGTGCGGCACCGGCGCGCGGATGTTGGCGTGGCCGAGCTCGCGCATGATCTCGTTGAAGCGGTCGAGGTTGGCCGCCTCCTTGCGGAAGTCGAGCTCCTCGTTCAGCGTCGCCGTGAAGTCGTCGACGACGCCGACCGGGTTGGCGAGGTCGGCGTCGCGCCGCAGCTTCTGGACGATCTTCGCCATGAACCGCATGATCTTCATGTCGGCGGCGACCCGCCTGTCGATGCCGGGCCGCTGGACCTTGATGACGACCCGGGTGCCGTCGGTGAGCTCGGCGGTGTGGACCTGCGCGATCGACGCCGACGCCAGCGGCTTCTCGACGATCTTCGTCAGCCGCGCCGCCCGCTCGGGGCCGAGGTCGGCGTCGAGGATCTGGCGGACCTGCGCGTACGGGAACGGCCGCACCCGGTCGAGCACCTTCTGGAACTCCTGCACGTAGCGGTCGGGGAACAGGCCGGCCGACGACGCGATGATCTGGCCGAACTTGATGAAGGTCGGGCCCATGTCCTCGCAGAACAGCCGGATCAGGATCGGCCGGTCGAGCCGGCGGTACTCGCGGCCGGCCAGCTTGAACGCGAGCTTGCGCAGACGGGTGACGTCGAGGAGCCAGAGGCCCAGGTACTTGAACGTGTAGAGCGTGAACGCCCAGACCCGGCGCGGCACCGGCAGGGCGATCGACACGAGGAAGAGGACGCCGAGGACGGCGAGGACGTACCAGAGCATGCGACCTCCGGCCGACGGACGCCCCGCCGGCAAGCGGGCCATCGTAACACCGTGCAGCCGCGTGCCGGCCGCCCGCGCATCGCTATACTGCCGCGCTGATGAGCGTTCGCCCGCACCTGCGCCGCGCCACCCGGCCGCGCACCACCCTGCCGCTCGCCGCCGCCGCCGCCATCGTCGGTGCGGCCGCCGCCGGCGCCGGCTGCACGGACTTCGCGACCCCCGCCGAGCTGACCAAGCCGACGATCCTGGCGGTCATCGCCGAGCCGCCGATCGTCGCGCCCGGCGCCCAGACCGAGCTGAGCGTCGCGGTCGTCGACGGCACCGGCGTGCTGATGGACCTGCCGGCGCGCTGGTCGCTCGTCGAGACGTACCGCGGCGTGCCGCCGATGGGGACGCTCACCGGCTCGACCTACACCGCGCCGGATCCGATCCCGACCTTGCCGCCGAACGCGCCGCCGATCGACAGCGTGCAGCTCGAGGTCGACACCAGCGCCGGCACGCTGACGGCGATCAAGGCGGTGCCGGTCGCGTCGGTCGACGCCGCCAACCCGACGATCGACACGTTCACCGTCGGCGCGAGCGACGCGCTCGCCGGGCCGATCACGGTGACCCACGGCGCGACGCTCGACCTGGACGTCGTCACCGATCCGCCGGCGACCGCCGACGCGCGCTACGCCTGGTACAGCTCGGTCGGCGACATCGAGCAGTACCAGTCGAACCCGACGACGATGATCGCCGCCGACCAGGCGAAGAGCGGCTGGATGTTCGTCGTGGTCCGCGACGGCAAGGGCGGCGTGACCTGGCGCGGCGTCGCGGTGACCGTCGAGTGAACGGCGCGGCGCTGCCGGCGGTGCACGCCGGCAAGCTGACCTTGCGCGGGGTGTCGCTGGGCGGGGTCTACACGTCGATCCACGTGCCGGAGCTCGATCTGCTGCTCGACGCCGGCATCCCGCTGCGCCAGGCCGCCGGGGTCGGCACGCTGCTCCTCTCGCACGCGCACGCCGATCACGTCGGCGCGCTGGTGACGATGCTCGGGCTGCGCGGCCTCCACGGCCTGAAGAAGCCGCTGCGCGTGATCATGCCGGCCGAGATCGTCCCGACGCTCGAGCGCGCGCTGGCGGCGATGTCGGAGCTGCAGCGGTGGCCGCTCGCGATCGAGGCGATCGGCCTCGAGCCGGGCGACGAGCACGAGCTGCGCCGCGACCTCGTCGTGCGCGCGGTGCGGACGTTCCATCCGGTGCCGTCGCTCGCGTACCTGATCGTGCGCCGCGTGCAGAAGCTCCGCCCCGAGCACGCCGGGCTCACCGGCCCCGAGATCGCGGCGCGCCGCCACGCGGGGGAGGACCTGTTCACCACCGCCGAGCACCACGAGCTCGCCTACGCGACCGACACGCTCGTGCAGGCGATCGATCACGCGCCGGAGCTGGCGGAGGCGCAGGTGCTGGTGCTCGAGAGCACGTTCCTCGACGGCCGCAAGCGCCTCGAGGACGCGCGCGCCGGCTGCCACGTCCACCTCGACGAGCTGATCGCGCGGGCGCCGTCCATCACGACGCCGCAGCTCGTGCTGATGCACGTCTCGCAGCTCTACCGGGCCGACGAGGTCGAGCCGATCCTCGACGCGCGGCTGCCGGCCGAGCTGCGCGCGCGCACGCAGGTGCTCCTGCCGCCCGCCTGACCGGCCGCACGAGGATGTCCACGCCGCGCGATCGCGAACCGGACTCGGGCTCTGGCTGGGACTCGGGCTCGGACTCGGACTCTGGCTCGGGCTCGGACTCGGACTCGGGCGCGCCCGGTGCGGACGACGTCGTCATCGTGCCGATCACGGACGAGCTGGACCTCCACGCGTTCGCCCCGCGCGAGGTCGCGGACGTGGTGGCCGAGTACCTCGACGCGGCGCGCGAACGCGGTTTCGAGGTCGTCAGGATCGTGCACGGCAAGGGCTCGGGCGCGCTTCGGCGCACGGTCCACGCCGTGCTCGACCGCCACCACGCCGTGCGCGGGTACCACACCGGCGGCGATCGCGAGGGTGGATGGGGCTCGACGATCGTGGAGCTGCACGCGCCGTCGCGCTGATGGCGCGTCGGGCTCGCGCGCCGGCGGGGGCTGGCCGGGACCTTGCACTGCCACCCGAGCAGGCAAGTCCGGAGAAGACCCATGAAGACCCCCATGAAGAGCATCGTCCTCGTGCTCGGCGCCGTCATCGGCACGTCGAGCACCGCCTTCGCCGACGCGCACCACGCGACGGCGCCCACCCGCATCGCCGACCTGAAGCTGCGGCAAGACGAGCACGTCACCGTCGTCAACCCGCCGGCCCCCGCCGGCACCAGCGACGAGACGTACCAGGAGTTCAACGGTCCGGTCTTCGTCAGCGGCGCGGTGCTGTTCGGCGCGTCGTGGGGCGCGGGCGCGATCGCCGCCAGCCAGAGCGACCGCAAGGGCGACGACCGGCTGTACGTGCCGCTCGTCGGTCCGTGGCTCGATCTCGCCGATCGCGGCGACTGCCCGGTGGCGGAGCGGAGCTGCGACAACGAGACGACGGAGAAGGTGCT
The DNA here is from genome assembly GCA_035546475.1 of Kofleriaceae bacterium. Lineage (GTDB taxonomy): Bacteria > Myxococcota_A > Polyangia > Haliangiales > Haliangiaceae > UBA2376. The sequence continues at coordinate 3,412 of DASZXE010000256.1, read as the reverse complement.
CATCATCGGTGACGGCGTCCTCCAGGCGGCGGGCGCGGTCCTGATGCTCGACGGCGCCCTGGTGCCGCGCACCGTGCACCGCACCACGCCGGCGTACGCCCGCATCAGCCCCATCCACGTCGGCACCGACGGCCACGGCTTCGCCTGGAACGGCACGTTCTAGCCGCCGGTCGAGCACGGTGAGGCCGCCTTCGCCTGCGCGGCGGAGGCGGCTCGCTGCTCGCTTCTCGGACCCCTGTCCGGCTACCGATCGCCGCGGGCCTCGATCCAGCGGACGAAGGCGTCGATGATCGGATGGACGCCGCCGACCGCGAGGTCCCCCGACTTGCGGCCGGCGCCCTGCTCGAGCTTGTAGGTCATGCGGGTGCCGGCGCCGTGCGGCTCGATGCGCGCGAAGCCGCGGACCGCCTCGCGCGCGCCCGCCTGCGGCTCCCACCGCACCTCGCGGCGCGCCGGGTCGTAGGTGTAGACGAGCGAGTAGGTCAGCCGCGGGAACTCGAAGGCGACCTCGTGCGCGAGGCCGTCGGGGTGCCGCGACAGGATCTCGGCCTTGCGCAGGCCCGGCATCCACGCGCCGAACCGGCTGGCGTCGACGAGCGCCGCCCAGCACTCCTCCGGCGGGCGGCCGATGTCGATCACCACCTGCGGCATCGCCGCATCATCGCACGAACGGCGAGGCGGCCGCCGGCGCGATGACCGACAGCGCGACGAGCGCGACCAGCTCGAGGGCCACCGCCGCCGCCGCGAGGTTGGCGGCGGTGAGCTCGCCGTCGACGGCCTGGACGACCAGGCCGAGGCCGAACGCGAGCAGGCCGAGGACGACGACCAGCGCGACGCCCGCCCAGCCGCAGACGACGGCGGCGAGGACGAACGTCGCCGCGGTGGTGACGCCGAGCTCGAGCCAGGTGACGTCGCCGACCGCGAGGCCGCGATCGGCGATCACGACGTCGCCCAGCCGCTGGAGCGCGATCGCCGCCCAGCGGCCGATCACGCCGGCGAGCACGAGCGCGCCGAGCCAGCGGGCCGGCGCGATCGTCCACAGCACGACGACGCGCGCCACCACGGTGCCGCCGACGATCGCCGCCGACCAGCGGGCGCCGAACCAGCGCTCGACGGCGCCGACCACGTCGCGCTCGATGATCGCGGCGCCGGCGACCAGCGCCACCAGCACGGCGACGATCGCGGCGATCGCCGGCACCACGCCGGCGGCCAGCACCGCGCGGGCGCCGAGCCAGGCCGTCGCCGCGACCAGCGCGCCGGTGGCGACGACCACCGGGCCGGCCCACGCCGCCCGCGCGGGCGCACCCGCCGCCGGCGCGAGCGACGTCCGCGCGACCGCGCCCCAGGCCGCGCGGAGCTGCTGCCTGGTCGGCGGGGCCATGAACGCAGCATACCTCCGCGTGCGCCGCGGGCACGGCGGCCGCCTGGCGCAGATCGGGCACGGGCACGGGCACGGGCATGGGCGCGCGCGACCGCCGGCACGGGCACGGAGAGGCGCGAGGGGTTAGAGTGCCGCCGTGGATACCTGGACTCCCGAGTCGTGGCAGGCCAAGGCCGCGCAGCAGGACGTGCGCTACCCCGATCCCGCGGCGCTCGCCCGCGTCGTCCAGGAGATCCACCGGCTGCCACCGCTGGTGACGTCGTGGGAGGTCGAGAGCCTGCGCGAGCAGCTCGCCCGCGCCGCCGCCGGCGAGACGTTCCTCCTGCAGGGCGGCGACTGCGCCGAGAGCTTCGACGACTGCAGCCCCGACGCGATCGCCGCCAAGCTGAAGATCCTGATGCAGATGAGCCTCGTGCTGGTGCACGGCACCCGGCGGCCGGTCATCCGCGTCGGGCGCATCGCCGGCCAGTACGCCAAGCCGCGCTCGGCCGACGTCGAGACCCGCGGCGGCGTCACCCTGCCCGCCTACCGCGGCGACACCGTCAACCGCGAGGCGTTCACCGTCGAGGACCGGACGCCGGACCCGGTGCTGCTGCTGCGCGGCTACGAGCGCGCCGCGCTGACGCTCAACTTCGTGCGCGCGCTCGCCGACGGCGGCTTCGCCGACCTCCACCACCCGGAGTACTGGGACCTCGGCTTCGCCGCCGGCGCGCGCCACGCCGGCCTGTACCACCGCATCGTCGAGCAGATCCGCGAGTCGATCGCGTTCGTGTCGACCATCACCGGCGTCGACGCCGCGCTGCTCAAGCGGATCGACTTCTTCACCAGCCACGAGGGGCTGTCGCTCCACTACGACAGCGCGCAGACCCGCACGGTGCCGCGCCGGCCCGGGCACTACAACCTGTCGACCCACCTGCCGTGGATCGGCATGCGCACCGCGCAGCTCGACGGCGCGCACGTCGAGTTCCACCGCGGCATCCGCAACCCGCTCGGCATCAAGATCGGCGCCGCGATGACGCCCGACTGGCTGACCGCGCTGCTCGAGCGCCTCGATCCCGACCGCGAGCCCGGCCGCATCACGCTCATCCACCGGATGGGCGCCGGCAACGTCGGCAAGCACCTGCCGGCGCTGGTCGACGCGGTGCGCGCGACCGGCCGCCGCGTGCTGTGGGTGTGCGACCCGATGCACGGCAACACCGAGACGACGCCGCAGGGCTACAAGACCCGGCGGTTCGACAAGATCGCGGCCGAGCTCGAGGAGAGCTTCGCCGTCCACGAGGAGCTCGGCGGCCACCTGGGCGGCGTCCACTTCGAGATGACCGGCGAGGACGTCACCGAATGCGTCGGCGGCGCCCGCGGTCTCGACGAGCGCGACCTCGAGCGCGCCTACAAGAGCCGGGTCGATCCGCGCCTCAACTACGAGCAGTCGCTCGAGCTGGCGCTGCTGGTCGCCCGTCACCTCCGGCACCTGCCATGAAGCTCCCACGCTGGATCCTGCGCTACGGCGAGACCGTCCTGATGCCGCTCTTCCTGGTCGGCATCTACCTCTGGTTCCTGCAGACGTCGGAGGCGAAGGGGCTGGCGCGCGTGATCGCGGCGGTGTTCGGCCTCGGCGTGATCATGCTGTGGTTCGGCTTCCGGCGGCTCAAGGTGCACGCCCAGGCGAGCCGGCTGGCCGGCGTCGGCGATCCCGACGGGCTGCTCGCGCTCGTCGAGGGCGAGCTGCCGCGCTGCCTGACCGAGGGCTCGCGCCGGCCGCTGCACGTGCACGCGGCGATCGCGCACAACCTGAAGGGCGACTTCCCGGCGGCGCGGCGCGAGCTCGACGCCAGCGGGCTCCTCGCGGCGCGCGGCCGGCGCGGGCGCGGCTGGCTGGCGCTGGCCGCCGCCACCGACGTGACGACCCGCTCCGAGCAGCACGACCTCGAGGGCGCGAAGGCGAGCTACCAGCGGCTGGTGCCGTTCGCGGCGGTCGCGCCGCTCGGCGGCATGGAGCTGATGGCCCGCGAGTGCGAGGCGCGGCTGCGCCTC
>DASZXE010000255.1:0-8624 GCA_035546475.1 Kofleriaceae bacterium | reverse complement strand
GAGGGCCTGCACGCCGAAGCCATAGAAACCGCCAGCGAAGGCTGACCCATGTCCGACGATCTGAAGCTCGACGAATTCGGCCCCGGCGGCGCCCCGCCCGCGGCCCGTCCTGGCGGCGCGACCTCCACGGCTCAGTAGTTCGCCTGGTAGCCCACCGTCAGCCACACCTCCGGCGACGGCTGCCGGCGCAGCGTGCTGTCGCGGTCGTCGAGGAACTTGATGACGTCGGCCCGCACCGAGAGCTGGTCCTTCTTGCGCAGCCTCATCGTCGCCTCGACCAGCGTCGCCAGCGACTGCTCGAGGTACGTGTTGTCGGTGACGTCCAGGTTGCGATAGCGCACGCGCGCCTGCAGCCGCAGGTCCGCGCGCGGCCGCCACACCGCCGTCCCCACCGCGGTCACGTCCTGCCGCCAGGTGTCCGGCGTGTGCTGGTCGTCGAGGATCGCGTGCAGCACCTGCGCGGTCAGCAGCGTCTTGCGGTCCGGCGCGTACCGCACCCGCGCGATCGTCGACAGCTTGCTGCCGCGGCACGCGATCGGCTCGCCGTTCTCGTCGTCCTCGAAGACGATCTCGTAGCACTGGTCGCCGCCGGTGGTGGTCAGGTCCTTGTCCTGGTAGTGCACGCCGAGGCCGTAGCCGAACCGCTCCGAGCCGACGACGTCGCCGCGCAGGTCGACGTCGAGGCGCGGCACGTACTCGTACGCGCTCTCCGCGTCGGTGTTCGCCAGCGCGCGCCACAGGTCCACCTCCGAGTGCACCGTCAGCGCGCCGTGGGTGCCGGTGTAGCGCACGCGGACGCCGTGCTCGCCGCGGTTGCGCTGGCCCTCGAGCTCGTCCGGCTCGGCGATCGAGCCCGCGTACGGGTTCACGAAGTTCGGATCGTAGTAGCGCAGCGACAGCTCGAGCTCGCGGTGGCGCAGCGTGCGCGTCACCCGCACGACCGCCGCCGGCCCGCCGCCGCCGTCGAGCGGATCGGGCCCCTTCGGCATCCGATCGAAGCTGCGCGTGACCTCCGCGAAGATGTCGTAGATGCCGTGGCCGATGCCGGCGTTGACGCCGACCGCGCCGTAGCGCCCGCCGATCGGCACCCGCGACCACTCCTGCGTGTCGAGCTGGACGTCGGCCGGCGTGTCGACCAGCCACTGCGTCGACGCGCCGTAGCCGGTGACGCCGAGGTAGTTGCGGCGCGTCGCGTGGAACGTGAGGTTGCCGCCGAGCAGCGCCTCCGCGTACATGTCCGGCAGCGTCGCGAACGTGGCCACCGCGGCGGGCGCGAGCGGATCGCCGCCGTCGGGCCGGATGTAGACCGGCGGCGCCCCGCACGCCGGGTTGCTGTCGTCGCGCGGGTCGGGGCACGCGGCGCGGTTGACCAGCTCGTACTGGTAGATCGGCCGCGGCGCGTAGCTGGCGAAGCCGTACCCGGTGACGTAGCCGTTGCCGGCCGCCAGGTGGTCGGTGCCGACGGCGACGCCGCGCAGCCCCTCGCTCCAGTGGTAGTCGGGCGTGACGTAGTGGTAGTCGTCCGCGCACGGCGACGCGGAGAGCTCGCCGGTCGACGTCCGGCAGCGACGCACCAGCGCGTCCTCGCGCGTGAGCTGGTCGTCGATGTAGAGGCCGTCGGGCGTGTAGTCGAAGCTGTCGTCGAAGGTGAGCCGCTCGCCGAAGCCCGCCCGGTAGCTGCCGGCGATCATGTCGAGGTGGTCGCCGCGATAGCGCACGTAGAACTTCGGCACCGCCAACCTCGGCGAGACGTCGTCGGCGAGGAGGCCGTTGCGGTTCGGGTCCCAGGTCGGCGCGCCGACGCGCAGCCGGGTCAGCGCGGTCGCCAGCCCGGCCGTGAGCCGGCGGCCGGCGAACATGCGCGTGCGCAAGGCCAGCGCGGGCACCCGGTCGTCACCCGACGCGCCGCGCGCCAGGAGCCGCACCCAGCCGCGCGGCTGGAACGGGCTGCGGCCCCGCGAGCGGACCACCAGGAACGCCGCGATCGACAGCAGCTTCTCCTCGGAGATCGTGCCCGACGCCACCAGGTTCGCCGGATCGCCGATGTAGCCCTGCGTCTTGCGGTAGGCGAGGATCGCGTCGACGTCGTCGTACGTCAGGTTCGGCAGCGAGTAGATCTCCTCGCGGTCGGCGCGGTCGAGGTCGACGCCGCGCGCGAGCAGCGTGCGGAGGATCTCGAACGTGTCCGACGAGATCTGCTCGGTCGCGAGCAGGTCGTACAGATCGTCCTCGCTGTCGACGTCGATGAACGTCTCGTACGGGATCGCGTGCGCGACCCGTGCGGGGACGACGACGGCGGTGCACAGCGACGCGGCGAGCGCCAGGACAGCACGGACTGTTACTCGCATGTCACCACCGGGCAGTCGGTCCACATTCCCCGGCCGGCCGCCTTGGCCTCGGCCTCGAGGTTCTCGAACTCCGCCCGGCGGTCGGTGCCGGCGGGCGGGATGTAGAGCACGCACGCGTAGCCGCGCTCGACGAGCAGCGAGTTGATCTCGGTGTCACCGACCGAGACGTACGCGAGCAGGCGACCGAACCGGTCGGTGCACTGCGCATCGTCGTACTTGAGGGTCACCGTCTGGCCGAGCACCAGGTCCATGTTGAACTGGTGGGCCTCGGCCCCGTAGCAGTCGGTGGCGCCGTTGACCGACTCGGGCGTGTCGATCAGCAGGTAGCGGATGCGATCGCCGCTGTCGAGGTCGATGGTGTCGCCGTCGACGACGTTGGTGACGAGCGCCTTCGACGGCCCGCACGCCGACGCCGAGCCGTCATCGCCGCCACAGGCGGCGAGCGCGACCGCGAGCAGGCCGGCCGCGAGCGCTCGCGTCACGGGCACTCGGGCGGGGTGTTGACGGCCCGCGGCGTCCCGAAGTCCATCCCGCCGTTGTAGCTGGGGACGCCGGCCGGCGCGTTGCACTGGGTGCCGTCGCTGTCGAGCATGATCGCCTTGCCGGCCACCGAGCTCGCCCAGCTCACCATCGACAGCACGGCGTTGTCGATGCCGATGCGGAGCTGGCCGTTCGACTGCGTGAGCGCGTTGCCGAAGGTGGCGTCGACGTTCATCAGGCCGCCGTTCTCCGCCGCCGACGCGTTGTGGGCGAACAGCGCGTAGCCGCCGGCGGCCACGTGCACGCACGGCCCGCTCGCCGGGATGAACGGCGTCGTCCCCAGCGTCGTCGTGCCGACCTGCAGGCCGTTGAGATCGACGTCGGCGGTCGCCGTCACCTCGAACCACTCGCCGAGCGTGTCGGCGACCATCTTCGAGTCGGGCATCCACTCGTCGATCGCGAGCTGACCCGCCATCGGTTTCACGATCGGGCGGAGCTGCATCGTGCCGGTGTCCATGCACATGCCGGTCGTCTGCATCATGCACATCGCGTTCGCCGCGCCCGGCGTGCCGAGGTCGCCCGCGCCGTACGCGGTCGCGCCGTCGCAGAAGTTGCCGGCGACGTCGTTGTCGGCGGGGCTCGTGAACGCGGCGTCGAGCTGCAGCGACTTGCCGCTGCGCGAGCTGGTCCAGCTCACGCTGTCGAGGACGTTGGCGCCCTGCATCAGCCGCACGTCGCCGGGCGCCGCCGCGCTGCCGCCGACGAGCGTGAAGGTGAACGTGCCGTCGACGTGCGGCAGCATGCCGTTCATCGTCATGTCGTTCGACCGGGCGAAGATGAGGTAGCTGCCGGCGGTGACCGGCTTGCACGTCGCCGACGTGATCACGTTCGGCATCGCCGCGTCGCTGGCGCGGTCGAGGCCGAGGTCGTTGAGGTCGAGGTCGCGGTTGACCAGCACCTCGAACCACTCGCCGACGTTGTCGCCGACCGCGCCCGGGCTCGGCATCACCTCGGTGATCGTCAGGTCGCCGACGACCGGGGTCACCTCGGGCCGCATCATGTTGGTGCCGGTGTCGAGGCACATGCCGCTCGACACCGTGCCGCACGAGGTGTTCGCCGCGCCCGGCGTGCCGAGGTCGCCGGCGCCGTAGGTCATCGTCGCGTCGCACAGGTTCGCCGGATCGTCGTTGTCGGCCGGCGCGCTGAACTGCGGGTCGAGCTGGATCGACTTGCCCTCGCGCGAGCTGGTCCAGGTCACGCTGTCGAGGACCGTCGCGCCCATGACGAGCTGGACGTCGCCGGGGCTGGCGACGCTGCCGCTGATCAGGCTGAAGTTGAACGTGCCGTCGACGCGCGGCAGGCCGCCGTTCATCACCATGTCGGTCGACCTGGCGAACACCAGCCGGGTGCCGGCGGTCGCGTGCAGGCAGTCGGCCGACGACAGCACGACCGGGTTGGAGGTGTCGCTGGCGCGGTCGAGGCCGACGCCGTTGAGGTCGACGTCGCTGTTCGCCAGCACCTCGAACCACTCGCCGGTCGTGTCGCTCACCGCGCCCGGGTTCGGCATCACCTCGGTGATCGTCAGGTCGCCGGGCTGCGGCGCGACGGTGGCGCGCATCGTGCCGTGGTCGTTGCACTGACCGGGGACGACGTTCATGCACGCCGGGTTCGCGGCCTTCGGCGTGCCGAAGTTGGCGGGCGTGAACTCGTGCGAGGCGTCCATGTCCGACTCGCACCAGTTCGACGGGTCGTCGTTGGTCTGGTAGTCGGGCGGGTGGCTGCCGTCGAGGCTGCGCGAGGTGCCGGAGTCGACCAGCTCGTACGTCGCGTGGTCGATCTCCGTCGGCCCGCACATCAGCGTGAACTTGCCGCCGTCCTGGTTGTAGAGGTCGCCGAGGTCGGCGCCGTAGCCGTAGTCGCCCCAGGTCGGCACCAGGTCCGGCAGCGTGTTGGCCAGCACCAGGTACTGGCCGGGCGCGATCGTCGTCGCCTTCATCACGTGCGTCTTGCCCATCGAGCCGTCGGGGCGGCTGTGGTTGATGACCACGCCCTCGAGGTCCTTGGGCGACGTCGACGCGTTGTAGATCTCGAACCACTCCTTGCCCTCGTCGGCACCGCTGGCGCCGGGCGGGGCGGCGTAGTCGGCGAAGACCTCGGTGATGACGAGGTCGCCGGCGAGGAGCCCGGAGCAGCTCGTGGTGTTGCTGTCGTCGCCGGGGCCGCAGGCCGCCAGCATCGAGGCGAGCGCGGCGGCCGCCACCCAGGCGGAGCACGAGATCGCGAGGTGGGCGGGGCGGGGCATGGCGTCCTCTCGGCGGTGCGCGCGGGGCATCACGGGCTGGGGGTCGAGGCGGTGGAGGTCGAGGCGGAACCGGCGGGCGCGGGCGACGTCGCGACGCCGGCCGTCGACGGCGGCGGCACGAGGCCGGGCACCGCCGACAGCGTGAGCTGGTCGGCGTGATCGATGACGATCTGGAACTGCTTCCGGTGCGTGTGCTTGTTCGTGTACGACGTGACCACGCCGCGGGCGACGACGAACTCGCCGTGCCAGTCGGCGATGTGGCTGGCGGCGAAGACGTCCTTGTCGAAGAAGATGAGCGGGAAGCTCTCGGTCCGCTTGCGGGCGAGCAGCACCTTGGTCGGCCCGCGGTCGCCGAGCTGGATGTCGTTGACCATCGCCAGCACCGACACCTCCTGGCCCTCGCGGTCCTCGAGCCGCTTCTCGGCGTCCCAGTGGGTGAGCACGATGAAGTTCGGATCGTTCTCCGCCTGGCGCTGGTAGCGGGCGAGGAAGTCGGCGCGCGCGCTCCACCAGGCGTAGCGGGCGTCGTAGTCGGGGTAGTGCTGCTTGGTCGGGTCCCAGATGCCGCGGTGGGCGTCGCGCGCCTCCTTCTCGGCGTCGACGAACTCCTGGTGGAACCGCTTCGAGTAGCCGTACTTCATGAAGTACGGGGCCATGCCGGCGCGCACCGCCTCGATGTTGTAGTTGACCCACTTGCCGTCGATCTGGACGAAGACGTAGGCGAGGTAGCGGTCGTAGATGTCGCGGATCTCCGCCGGATCGTCGCGCTCGAGGCGCACGTGGTCGTGGCCGTGGAAGAAGTTCTTGGCGAAGACCTTGCCCTCCTCGCCGAGCGGCGTCGCCGCCTTCGCCGGGTGGTTGCCGATCTTCTTCGACTCCAGGTACTGCTCGAAGTCGGTGTCCGCGCCCCGGACATCGTACTGGTTCTTGAACGTCTCCTCGGTGTCGATGGCGAGCAGGCGCAAGGACGAGTCGAGGCCGTCGACGCGCACGGTGTCGCCGTCGAGGACCTTGGTCAGGGTGAACTCGCCGAGCACGAGGCCGGGCGCGCCCAGCTTGCGCAGCGAGGCCTGCGCCTGCTGGCGCTGGTAGCGGGCGGTGACCGGCGGCGGGCAGCCGGCCGCGAGCGCGAGGGTGGCGGCGCCGGCGAGCACGGCGAGGAGCGTCCTGGACTTCGTCATGGTGTGCACGCCGGGTTCGGCTCGCCGGGCGAGCCCTTGTAGTACTCGAGGCAGTTCGACTGTCCGTCGCACGGGCCGAGCGTCTTGCTGGCGTCGGTGCACCAGTTCGTCGCGTCGTCGTTGCCGGTCGCGGTCGGCGGCACGAGGCCGAGCGCGTAGGTGCCCTTGCCCGGCGGCGCCGGATCGCCGGGGCCGTGGTCCATCCCCTGCGACGGATCGGGCAGGCCGGTGTAGACGAGGTGGTCGATCTCGTCGGCGCACGACAGCGTGAGCTTGCCGTCGGTCGGGATCGACGGCGTGGTGCCCCAGCCGACGTCGACGTGGCTCGGCTGGGTGCCGTCGGCGAACTTGCCGATCACGACGTAGCCGTTCGCGGCGACGGTCTGCGAGCGGCGGACGAGCACGCGGTCGTGCTGGCTGCCGCCGACCGAGTCGACGGTGAGCGCGAGGCCCTCGAGGTCGACGCTGCCGCCCGACGCGTTGTAGAGCTCGATCCACTGGCCGTCGTTGTCGACGATGCTCGGCCCGCCGCGCACCTCGGTGATGACGAGGTCGCCGGCGCCGAGGTCGCCGCAGAGGAGCGGCTCCTCGTCGCGCTGGCAGGCGGAGACCATCGCGAGGCCGAGGGCGAGCGTCACCCCGAGCCCGGCCTCGAAGAGAGAAATCCGGTGCACCGCGCCGGACTGTACCGTCGGCCGCGTGCCGGGTTCAACCGCGTTTGCCTCGCGCGTGACGGACACGGCAACGTGGCGAGGACGTCACCGATTCCTCGATTTCCCGTCGATCGCGCCGCGGACGGCGGCGACCGTGGCGGGTTGCGACCCGGACCCTGGCGAATCGCCATGGCGCGGGCCGCGGGCGCGCGCCATCTCGCGCGGACCTTCGAGGTCGGCGGTGGCACGGCGCGTGCTCGTTGGGGCTGCATGATGTTCGCTCGCTCTCGCCGTCGTCCCGTCCTCCTCGCCGCGGGTGTCGCGGCCGCCGTCGCAGCCGCCGGGCTCGCCGGCTGTCACCACAAGCAGGCCGACACCACGGTCGCCACCGCGGCGCCGCCGGTGCACCGGCCGCCGCACGCGACCGCGCCGGCCACGCCGCCGGAGACGCAGACGGCGACGCTCACGCCGACCGGTCCGACGAGCGAGGCGGCGCCCGACTTCGCGCCGATCCGCTTCGACTTCGACTCGGCGGACCTGTCGGAGGCCGCGCGCGACGAGCTCGAGCAGGTCTCGCTGTGGCTGGCGAAGAACCAGGCGCAGCTCACGATCGAGGGCAACGCCGACGAGCGCGGCACGACCGAGTACAACCTCGCGCTCGGCCAGCAGCGGGCCGAGGCGATCGCGCGCCACCTCTCGCGGCTCGGCATCGCGGCGGCGCGCCTGCACACGATCAGCTACGGCGAGGAGCGCCCGGTCGCCGACGGCAGCGACGAGCAGGCCTGGGCCGCCAACCGCCGCGGCGAGCTCCATCCCCGCTGACGACCGGAGGGCCGCGAAGGTCCGCATCCGGGAACGGAGGGTCAGCGACCGTCCGAATCCGGGAACGGAGCGTCAGCGACGGTCCGCATCCGGGAACGGAGCGTCAGCGACGGTCCGACTCCGGGAACGGAGGGGCAGCGACGGTCCGACTCCGGGAACGGAGGGGCAGCGACGGTCCGCATCCGGGAACGGAGGGTCAGCGACGGTCCGAAGCCGGGAACGGAGCGTCAGCGACGGTCCGAAGCCGGGGACGGGGCGTCAGCGACGTTCTTCGCCCTGACATGCGCCGCTCGGGGCGCATCTCCGGAGCCCGCGAGCTTTGCGCGAAGGCAGAGCAGAGTCGCGAGCGCGGGCTCCTCGGCCCCGCTCGCGCCGTCAAGCCATGCAGGCCGACCCCGTGAGCCGTCGCGCCGGTTGCCGTCGGAGATCGGCCGCGGTATGAGGGCGCGGTGCAGCGGTCGCCCGAGCGCGCGCAGGTCGCCATCGTCGGCGGAGGGCTCGCCGGGCTGACGACCGCGTGGGCGCTGGCCGAGCGCGGCGTCGGCGATGTCGTCGTGCTCGAGCGCGGCCCCGCGCTGGCGGCGCAGGCGAGCGCGCGCAACGCCGCGATGTGCCGCGCGCTCGCCGAGGGCGACGCGTGGACCGAGCTGACCGCGGCGGGCGCGGCGCTCCTGCGCGCGCCGCCGGCGAGCCTGGCGACCGAGCCGCTCGTCGACGATCGGGGCGCGGCGCTGCTGACGCGGTCGCCGGTGACGCGCGCGGCGCTGGTCGAGCGGGCCGCGCGCCACGGCATCCGCTGCCTGCCGCTCGACGAGGAGCGCCTCGTGCTCTGGCCGCA
>DASZXE010000254.1:0-3285 GCA_035546475.1 Kofleriaceae bacterium | reverse complement strand
CACCGCCGCCAGGTTGTGAGCGAGGGGCGGGCGTGAGCTCGGTGGACGCGCTCGTCACGGGCGCTGCGCGTCGCTTCGCCGAGGCTGAGCCCCCGCCCGGCCGGCCCGGCCGGCGCGCCTTTCCAGATCGGAGATCCCATGCTCGTTGCTTACGACGTCAGCCTCGACCTCATTCGGGAACTGCGCCCCGTCGTCGCCGTGCTGCGACGCCACGATCGTGACCTCGCGAGCCAGTTGCAACGGGCCGCGAGCAGCGTCTGCCTCAACCTCGCCGAGGGCCGCGACCGGCAGGGCGGCGACCAGCGCCGCTGCTACGAGATCGCCGCCGGTAGCGCGAGCGAGGTCGGCGCTGCGCTCGATACCGCCGGAGCGTGGGGGTACCCGGTCGCGCTCGCGCCTGCCCACGCGGTGCTCGACCGCCTGCGCGGACTGCTCCACGGCCTCGTGCGCGGTCGACGCTGCGGGTGATGCCGCGACGGAGCCGCGAGCCCGATGGAGCTGGCGCGAGTGGCCCGCCGGCGGATGATGCTCGTCCGACGGTGACGACCTCGCGCGCGGCCGGGTTGTCCTCGGGAAAACTGCTGTCCGACGGCGAGGCATCGGGGGCGCCGACCTGGCGGGCCGGCGAAGGCCGCGTCAGGTGCCTCGTCACCGCCTCGAACCACATGACCATGGCCCAGCGCTACGGCATGCCGGGCGGGCGAAGGCCGCGTCAGGTGCCTCGTCACCGCGGCGCGGGTCGCGATACGATGGCGCGATGGCAGACGATGCAACGCCGGGCGGGGGCCCGACGCCGCCGTGGCGCCCCACGTTCCCGGCGATCCGGCGGATCGACGAGCTGTGGCACCGGGGCGAACGCCTGCTGTGCGGCGGCCTGTTCCTGATCATGGCGCTCATGGTGTTCGCGTCGGTGGTGACCGAGACGTTCGGCAACCGGCGCGAGTGGAGCGACGTCGCCGTGCTCGCGGTGGTCTGCTTCCTCGCGGCGCGCAGCCGCGCGGTGCGGCCGGGGGAGACGCGCTGGTCCCTGCCGGTCGCGATCGGCGTGGCGGCGGCGGCGACGGCGCTGATCGCCGGCGCGGTCTACGTCTACACCGAGCGGTACCCGGGCGGCTTCATCTGGGCGCAGAAGCTGGCGCTGGTGATGATGATCTGGGTCGCGCTCCTCGGCGCGTCGATGGCGACCTACGAGCGCTCGCACCTGTCGCTCGAGCTCGGCGAGAAGCTGTGGCCGGCGTCGATCGTGCACGTCGTCAAGGCGCTCGCGCTCGGGCTGGCGTCGGGCTTCTGCGCGGCGGCGGCGCTGCTCGCGTTCCAGCTCGTCAGCCACCAGCGGCAGGAGGGGCTGCTCATCGACGCCAACGACTGGCTGCCGACCTGGGCCGCGTTCGTCATCGTCCCGTACGCATTCGCCGCGATGACCGTGCGGCTCGCCGCCCAGGCGGTGACGACCGCGACCGGCACCGCCGAGCCGCCCGAGGAGCGGCTGCCGTCGTGATCGTCCTCCTCGTCATCGTCGCGCTCGCGCTGGTCGGCGCGCCGCTGTTCGTGATCGTCGGCGCCGGCACCGCCGCGGCGTTCGCCAGCCTGACCGGCCTCATCCACCACTTCTCGGATCTCGGCGGCTGGATGATCGATCCGTTCGAGAGCCTGATGGGCAAGGACCAGTTCCTCGCCATCCCGCTGTTCATCGCGTCGGGCGCGATCATGACCGAGGGCGGCATGGCCCGCCGGCTCGTCGAGGTCGCGCGGGCGGCGCTCGGCTGGATGCCGGGCGGCCTCGGCATCACGTCGGTCTTCGCGTGCATGGTGTTCGCCGCGATCAGCGGCAGCTCGCCGGTCACGCTGATCGCGGTCGGCTCGATCATGTTCCCGGCGATGGTGAAGGCCGGCTATCCGGAGAACTTCTCGCTCGGCCTGGTGATGACCGCCGGCTCGCTCGGCTGCCTGGTGATGCCGTCGCTCATCCTGATGATCTACTCGCTGGCGGTGATGGGCGCCGGTGTGGCGTCGGTCGACAGCTCGGACATGTTCCTCGCGTCGTTCATCCCGGCGGTCGCGGTGATGCTGGTCCTGTGCCTCTACTCGTTCGCGGTCGGCCAGAAGTTCGCCGCGCGCGAGCCGTTCTCGTGGCGCCGGCTGGCGACCGCGTTCCGCGAGGGGATGTGGGCGCTCGCGCTGCCGGTCATCATCGTCGCCGGCATCTACACGGGGAAGTTCCCGCCGTTCAAGGCGGGCGCGGTCGCGTTCGTCTACGCGCTGGTGGTGACGACCGTCATCCACCGCGAGCTGACGTTCGGCAAGATCGTCGACGCGCTGGCCAACGCGGGGCGCCTGATGGGGATGCTCATCCTCATCATCGCGTTCACGTTCGGCATCAACAAGCTCATCCCGGAGCTCGGCGTCGAGGAGTCGCTGACGCGATTGTTGACGGAGCACAGCATCGGGCCGGTCGGCTTCATGCTGATCGTGAACATCCTGCTCATCGTCCTCGGCGCGCTGATGGACTCGGTGAGCGCGACCCTGGTGTTCGCGCCGATCCTGGCGCCGATCGCGGTGAAGACGTACGGCATCGATCCGATCCACTTCGGCGTCGTCTTCGTCGTGAACATGGAGATCGGCTACCTGGCGCCGCCGGTGGCGACCAACCTGTTCGTGGCGTCGGCCCTGTTCAAGAAGCCGTTCGGGCAGGTGTCGCGCGCGATCATGCCCGGGCTCGGGCTGACGACGCTGGCGCTGTTCGTCTTCATGTTCGTGCCCACGTTCTCGAAGGGGCTGGTGAACCTGAACCGCGGCGTGGCGTTCTACGAGTCGTTCCCGTGGGACGGCAAGGCGCAGCACGCGGCGACGATGGGCGGGCGGGTCGACCTCGGCGCGCTGTCCGACGAGGCCAACGCGAAGGCGGAGGAGCGCGCCAAGAAGCTCGACGACATGGGGGACGACTACTACTTCGGCAACGGGTCGACGACGCCGCCGGCGGGCCAGCCGGCGACGGATGGCGATGGTGGGGTCGGCGTGCCCCCGCCCGGCGACGCGGGCGTCGTACCCGAGGGCAGCGGCGCGGGCAACGGCAGCGGAGCCGCGGCCGGCAGCGGCTCCTCGGCCGGCAGCGGCTCCGGAGAGCTCGACCTCAACGGCGTCCAGCTCTGACTCATCTTCGACACCTCTCTCGACGAACCTGGGTGATATCGCCAGGTTGGCGGGCGCGCGGAGGCTCTAGGCACTACGCCCGTGCCAACGCCTCACAGACGCGCGGTGGCCTGACGCCGGCGGCGGCGAACGCCG